>CAZESD010000028.1:0-10718 GCA_964514945.1 Hadarchaeota archaeon (SeqCode) | reverse complement strand
AGGTGGTCCGAGGCCCCGTTCGCCCACAGCTCGATCAGGTGGGACAGCCCCTTCTTCACGCTTCCGGTGGTTTCGAGGTAAACCTTGTCGAAAATTTCCACCCCCCTTCGAACGTCCGCGCCGTACTTTCTCAGCTTCCTCCTATCGCCTTTCAGCTCGCTGTAGAAGAAGTGCGCATTGCCTATCTGCCGCGCCATGCTGTTCTCGAAGTGCTCGGCGAACTTCGTCAAGCATATCGCCAAGCCGCGCCCGAACTCGGATTTTTCAGCCATGTTTACCCCCGCTTAGACTGAAAACCTCCTTGTGCGGCAGGGGCGGCTTGAGCTCGCCCACTATCTCCACGACCTCGGCCGCGGTGAGGCAGGGGCAGTTGATGGAAACGTACACGGTCCCCTCCTTCCTGCGCTCGACATCGCGGACCTTCTGGAGCAGCTCGGCCAGATCCCCCTTGGTGAAATCGCCCATGATGATGATCGTCACCATCTCGGGGTTCTTGGGCTCGGGCGCCATCATTCTTTTGTTCCCTCCTTCTCCTTCATCCGCTCAAGCCCGGCCTTCAGGAGGACCTCGTACGCCCCGTAGAGCTTCATCCTCCGCTTACGCGCGAACCTCACCACGAGTTCGTGCACCTCCTTCGGGACGTTCGGCCTCTCGAATTTCATCTTGATACCATTTATGTGTCATCTTTATGTCATATAAACATTTCGTGTAGTGTGTAGTGTTGAAGAATAACTACGATGCTACAGAAGGGAAGACTTATTGTTAGTAACTAAAAATTTAACTCTAAAACGCCCCGAGGTCACTATTTCAAACGTACTACGATCTACCCAGTTTCGAGATGCGGGTTCGAATCCCGCCAGTAATGTACACCCTCGGGGCAAATAGGTTTCTTTCCTCTATCTTTAAAAAACTTTCGAATGTTAATAACCAATCGGTCAAAAAAAAGAAGTGCTGGTTCAAGGCGTTCCTTTCCTATCTGCACTGCATCCCGCCGACGACATCGAGGGAGTCCGCATCGACCCAGACCTCGAACAAGTGCCCGGGCCGCATCGCCTTCTCGAACCTTATAATCCAGCACAGGGTACTTTCCCCCTCGGGCCTGTCCACCTCTCCCTCCCAAGGGTAGCCGTACCAGTAATAATTCGGATCCTTCACCTCTAGCTTCACCTGAAGAAGGTCGCCTACCCAAGGGCCGGAACCTCCTCTCGAAAGAACATTCTCCAGATAGTTCCTTCCCATCTCCACGACTTCATAGGTGTCATCCCCGAGGGTGACGCAATTTGCTGGTAGCTCCGATAGGCCTGCGAAGTAGCCAGCCAACCCCGCAACGACCGCAGGGATGAAAACCGCCAGAACCCAGAATTTTTTCTCCATCATCTCACAAGCATAATAGGTCAATTATTGTATTAAAATTTAGTTTCATTTTCGAAATTCGTCGCTAGCCGTGAACACGGGATCGTTGTGAAAGCAGTAAACTTTTAAGCGAGAAAGTTTACCCCCACCTGCTCTCGGCTGTAATGGACTATGCGTAAATGCTATATAAGCCTTTCCGCACACCGTATAGGTTGGGGGCATGCGGGGGGTGAGGACCTGAACAAGACGAAAGTGGCATACGGTGCGTTCGAGCTCATAGTCGGACTAGTCGTGTGCATATTCGGCGCCGTTTACGCTGCGACATACCTAGCATGGGTGGGTGAGGTTCCCAAGATCGCGTGGGTCATGATAGGGTTCGGAACCCTGTCAGCAACTTCAGGGTTGTACACGTGTTTAGTGAGCACTTTCAGCTCATGATGCCTCGAGCTTGATCCTCGCTCGCTCGCGCTCGACTATGGTGTTGGCGCGCTCTGCTACCTTTACGATTCGGGAGAGCTCGGCCGCGAAAGTCTCAATCGTGATCTTCCCCTTCCGCAGCCGGTCGCGGAGCTCCGCCAAGAGGTCGCGCTTGTAGTCGAACTCGTACGAGATCTGCGCGAGTTCCCACGAATCGTCTATCACCTGCTCGGGGACCTCTCTCTTCCTGAGCCTCGCCCTGAAATCGTCCTCTGTATCGTATCCCTCTTTTGCTAGGCCGATGCATGCCGTGATTACGCGTTCCCTATAAGGATCTCGCTGAGCTCGGGCCCAGGCGAAGTCCGCGAGCGTGCCGGCAAAGCGGGGGTCGATCCCGCGGTCGAGGTATATCTGCTCCGCGTCGTCCCGGCTGAGCGTGCCGGCGTTTACCATCATGCGAATCTCTCGGCGGGTCGGGATGTCGTAGGCGATGGCGATGAGCGGGTCCCGGTATCGTTTGAGAATGTCCTGCCGGCGCATGAGCTTGTAGAGATCGTCGCGGGTGAAGGTGAGGCCGGTCGGGTCGCGCCCTGCCCTGAGCCTGTGAAACATCTCGTACGCCTGGCCGACGGTCGGGAGCTCCCAGTGCGCGGCCCAGTACGAGTCGGCGTGTTCGCCCGAAAAGCCCTGGTAGGCGGCGTAGTGTTTGAAGTCCTCGCTCGGCGTCTCCTCGAGCTGCTCTTTCCTGAACTCGTCCCGCCACACCTCGCGGACCTCGAACCGTACAAGGTCGGTCATCCCGGGGATAAGAGGTTGAAACACGCTGGCCCACTTATAGTTGTGCCCGATGTCCACGGCCCACTTATAAGGTACGCTGACGATCGAGCCGGCCATCTTCGCCAGGCCGTACATCGCGCCGAGCTGGATCAGCGTGTGTCCTGGAATCTCCATCTGCCCCAGCGTTGCAGCCTCGATAGCAGCGCCAGCAGCCGACAGGCCGACGAACCCGGCCAACGACCCCGCGCCGATCGTGCCGGCTGCGATAGTGCTCTCATCCGGCGTGATGGGTGAGTGCCCCTTTGTCATTTTATCGATGAGCTTCTTTGCGTTGGTGTCAAGCTCCATCGCGACCGCTCGCTCGGCCTCCTCAAGCTTGACGCGAATCGCTGGCGATCCTTTCTTCACTGCCTCGGGGGCCTGGGCAGCCATGATTTCTCCGAGTTCCGTGCCCTTCCCGACGTCGCCCATGATCGACTTGTTAAGGATTTCGCCGGCCGCACCCTCGATCGCGCCGCCAATCATATCAGCGAGCCACCGCGTTGCAGCATCGATTACCGCGTCTTTGGCTGCATCGACGAGAGGGCGATACCCCTCTATGAATATTTTCTGTAGGGTGAATAATTCGAACTTTGTTTCGTTCACAATTTGCGTGGTCTCATTTTTTGCATCCTCTTTTGCCTTCTCAAGCAGCTCTTCTACGCGCCGTTCCTTCTCCTCGAGCATCGCGGTGATCTCTGCATCAGTCGGCTTTGTCCCGTCCACCGCGTAGTCAACTACGGCTGATGCTGTGATTTGTGCGCCGCTCTCGATCTCCTCGAGTCGCCACTGCAGTTTCTCGAGGGTGGACCTCAGCATACCCCTGACTGAGGATGGGACCTGCTCCATCGTCGCCTCGAGCTTGGCGATCTGCCTGACGAGTTCTTCGCGCTCCATCATTTACCCTCGATAAAGACTGCCCTCATGCGCTTGAGCCCGCTCTCAGTTTTGATTAGCTCCGGCTCTTGTTTGCTCACGTCTATCCCGGCGCGTCTGCACTTTTCCAACCAGTCGCGGGCAGCTTTGGCGCTCTTCTCAGACTCTATGATTGCAGCCTTGATTCGGGCCTCGGCTTCTCGCTCCATTTCCTCACCACCTTGACTGCTCCATCACTCGGCCCTCTTGTCGCGCCAGTAGGTCCTAGCGTGGCCCCACCTGTGGAGCTTCAAATGCTCGCGCAGGAATATCAGGAGAATGCCGGTGACTATCAGGCTGATCCCCGCCAGGTACTCGCCGGCCCCGACGCGCTCGGCGCCTGCCGCTATGAGGAGCATGCCCGCGCCCAGCACCGTTCCCTTCTCAGCCACTATGTCCACGATTAGTCACCTTTTTTTGAGCTTCCCGCACCTTCTGCACACCCACCCCTTGATCTTGTCCATGTACCGCCCGCACTCGGGGCAGTTCGGCGCGGTGAGCTTCCCGACCTTGCGCTTACTTCCCATTTTTTTTTCCCTCCATCATCATCAACCTATTATGTAGCCTCGTGAGCCTAACGCTAATGAATATTCGACGTAGAGGGTCGGCGGAGGTGTCGGAGGGTCGTATTCTTCGGCGTAAATGTGGCTCGTAGAAGTGGAACCCTCGGTTTCAGCTTGAATACCGATAGCGAACCAATCGACGGAAAGTTGGCTTTGAAGGTCAGAGTCCGCCGAGGCGCCAAGGTCTACCTGTTTAGTTGCCCCCACTTCGGGAAAGCCAGCAGGGTCGGCGTAAATAGTGCCTTCCCCCGCTTCGGTAAATATTGAAGAACCGTCCCCCAGCGAGGGCTGATACCCCAGCATCTCACGGATGCGGCAGTCTATTTGATTTTGTCTTCCGTGGTATTTGAAGACGGTATCCGTAATTATCGCACCGTCAGGGATGCTTGAAATATCCCACTCAACATATCCTCGAACATCCGCAAGCTGACTCTGAACCAAAAAGCCGTCAGCATAATACGTGCTGGGATTGGTAAGCCCTAATTCATAGACTACCACATTTTCCTCGATTTTCTCGATTGTCTCCACAGCAATCTTCACCCCATCATTACCCAGTAGATAGTTTCCCACTTTTAGCTCACCAACGGTTTTAAGCCCATTAGAAGTAAGTATTTGATGATGAGAAGTTGCCCTCAATATGCCATTAATGATGACATATTCCGACGCGGTATGACCATTATTTTCCAATACCTCGGACACGCACGCTCTCTCTCCCTCAACATCGAAGGACGCAACAAAATCCCCAACCTTTATGCCCTTGATATGTTTAGAAGTGCCATCGGCCATAAGAATTGAGGTTTTGGAGTGCGCACATACTGTAACCGCTCCCCCCATCCTAAAGTAATCAGTTCCGCCAGTATTTATGCCACCAAACTCATCGACATCCCCGTCCACTGTTGGGTCGGCCAGCGTCGCCGACAGGCTTCTCGGGATATGCTCCAATATTGCATTACCGATTTTAAGTTTAGTTCCAACTGGCTGTTTCATTAACCAAAAATTAGCCTTAAGGATTCGTTGTTTCTCGATGGTCAGCATTATGTTTTCACCACTTTTAGAATTAAGGTTACCCTTTCTATCGTCGTGCAGCTGTCCACGTTGAAGGCCAGTATATCACCAGCTGTTATGGCGGTCGTCCATCCTGTCAGGGTGCTATCCTGTGACTTCTGCGCCGTGTCTATGGTCGGGACGGCCGCCGCCGTTATGCTGTCGCCATCGGTGGGCGGGAAGTTGGCGTAGGTGTCCTTCCATATATCGACGACAACCGAGCCGCTCTGGTCGGCGAGCATCGTCACCTGCTGTATGGTGCAGCCGAAAGGTATCTCAAGGTGCCCCTTCTCGCCCGTCCCAATCACCGCGCCGCCGCCGTCTATGATGAAAACGATTGCTGCAACGTCGGGGTATATATCCTTCCATTCAGCCATTCATCCCACCTACACCACCGTGCAGACCTGAAGCTTCTGAGTTGTAGGGTTGAACCACATGTCGCCCACACTCGGCGTCGTTGGCTCGGTGTCGGACACGGTTACGCCGCTCGGCCCTTGGGGTCCGGTGTCGCCCTGAATCCCCTGAATGCCCTGGTCGCCCTGCGGCCCCTGGGCACCGGTGTCGCCCGTGTCGCCCTTCTCGCCCTTCAGATCGACCCAAGTCGCCATTTAACCCCTCCATCATACCTCATAGACCTTGAACTTCTTCTCGGTCTTGTTGTACAAGATCTGGCCCTCGCTCGGGCTCGCCGGATCGGTCGCTTCTGCGGGGACGAGCATCGCCGAGGTGTGCTTGACCGCTGCATGCGCGGTCGAGGTGAACTGCTCGGGCGTGTAATAGTGCCCCACCTCATCCGACCTCCGTGACCTCGCTCACCGTAACCTCTTTGTCGGCGGCGGTGCAGATGATCCAGATCTCGTCCTTCGCGTACTCGTCCTCGTAGGACCCGTAGCTCGGCGCGATCCGCTTTCCTTTGGGCCTTCCGGTCGCGCTCACCGACTGGTCGTACCCTAGAAAAATCTCGGTGTCGTCCAAGTTCAGGATGTCGAAGACACGGCGGCGTGGGTTCTCGTTGAGCACCTTGACCGCCACGTTCGCCTTGGTCGTCACCGTGAACGCGCTCGACTTGGTTTTTGGCATCTTTCTCCTCCCGTGTGCTTGATGAGTCTGACGGGGCGCTGGATGGCGTAATCAGCCGCCCCAGAAATTCGCGCTTAAACCAGCCGCTCTATCGGGTAGATTTTGATGGCGTCGGCGGTCGCGGAGTCGATCATCAGTCGCAGGTCAACCCCGGCTGGGATCGGGTCGGCTCGCAGGTCAAGCAGGGCGTAGGTCTCCAGAACACGGCGGATCTCGGCATCACCTATCTTTGCAGAGTAGAAGATGTCGCCAACGAACGAGTAGATGCTCTCTTTCGCCTGCTCGACCCCACCGATGTCCACGCGCACATTCGAGATCGATGAGAGCGCTTGGGTCTCGTCTGGCGGCGTCGTCATCTTGAACATGATCGCCTCGACGATTCCCTCTGGGCTGTACTCCAGCGCCTTGTTGAACACTCCCGTCGATGGCGGCGTGTAGTTGTACGGCAGAATCTTCAGCGGTGTTCCTGGTAGCGCCCCCTCGGTCTGGATCTTCAGCAGCGTCAGCAGGGTCGTGTCTATACCCGTAGCGGCAGTGTAGTCGATGTTCCAGTAGTCGGGCCCGTGCCCCGATGGAAGGTTCACGGGGATCCTCATGTCCATCACGCGGACAGCTTGGGCGGTCTCTGCACCACAATCGAAGCACTTGGGCGCGTGTCCGAGGAAGAGGTGGTTGAAGGCGAAAATCTCCTCGCCACTCAAGCGCACCTTCGCGTCCGGCCCGTGCTTCAGCTCGAGCTGTGTTATCAGGGCGAGTATCTCGTCTGCTGTGTGCGCTGCTGCTGCGGTTGGCGAACCCTTCAGCGATATCGAAAGGTCCGTTATCGCCAGCGGCGTGAACAGCTGCTGGTCGTCGATGTCGGCGGTGAACGTCGCTTCAGGTTTGATAGGCCATGGTCTCAGCATAGTCGGTCACCTCAGCGGCCGATCACAGCTTTCTTCTTGTTCTGCAGCCCCACGGCGAGCGGGATCACTCGGTTCATGACGTTAGCTCTGGCCTCGCGCGTCTTCGCTGATAAGGTTGGAACGATGCGGTCGATCTCCGAGAAGTATGGGCCAACACGTCGGTCGTACTTGTCCCGGCCAGCGTCTATGCCGGCAGGGTAGGTCGTCGGCGCCTTGTCCCTCATGCCCTTGTTCAAATCCTCCTCGGTCAGCTCCTTGAGCCTCACGAGTCGGAGTTTCTGCGAGATAGGGTCGGTGACTCCCGCGACATAGGCCTTCTGTGCGGAGTCCGAGGTCGCTGCGGCTAGCTTGCCGGTCTTTTTGGTGTACTTGGCGACGAGCTTGTCAACCTTTGCCTTGGCACCGTCAACGTAATCAGAAACGGCTGCGGCTTTGTCTATCGGCACTTTTTCGTCCTCCTGTTCAGGTTTTTACGTGTAACGGTTTCGATAACAAGCTTTATATCCCTGATGACCACAATTGTACAATAGACATCTATGGCAGAATCCCTCGAGAAGCTCACGCGGTTGTACGAGGCCGGCGCCAAAAAACTCAACGCTCTTTTGGACGATTTGAAATGGCGCAAGGAAGATGTCGCCGCCGAGGAAGCAACGCTAAAACGCATGCAGGACGGGCACGAGGAATGCCCAGCGGATCACTTCGAGGCCCAGGAGATCGTGGTGCGCTCGGCGAGAAAGGTGCTCGACAACGAGATCAAGGAGGCCGAGGAGCTGGACGCCGAGCTCGAGCGAGTGAAGGCCGAGATCGAGCGACTGAGCAAGGCCGAGGTAAAAGAGGAAAAGCGTGGTGAAAGTGTCGAGACCGTACGTGAAACGTAGGACCGCGTGGGCGGCGGCCGTCATGTCCAAGCACTTCCCCGCCTGGCCGGACTGGGACGAGCAGGTTCCAATTTACGATTTGCGCGGGCTCGACATCGACACGATCGAAACCGTGGGGTTCGGGTACTTCACTCGCATCATGCCCCGCGCCGACCTTATCGCCCTCAAGCCCGGGGAGCTGCTCGTGGTGGAGTTCGACAGGGCCGTGAACCCCATGCACGTCATAACCCTCACGAGATACATCGACGCCGTGCGCCACGACCACCTTCGCCCGGACTGGAGGAAGAGGAAGCTCAAAGGCGCCTTCGTGATCCCCGAGGCCGAGTCGAGGGTCAAGGCCGAGTGCGGACGCCTGGGGTACATGTACGTTGTCGAGCCGGAGCCGGTGCCCTGATGCCGAGACGCTACGCGATCAGATACATCGACCCGGATACGGGGTTCCTCAAGCACGAGGAGTTTGAGAAGTACAGCGACATGACGGAGCGCATGACGGAGCTCAAGATGAAGGGTGCGAAAGACGTTAAAACCCAGCCGATAATAGTGGAGCGTGGCGGGGGACCGTGAGGACGATGGGCCGCAAATATTACGTGCGCGCGCAGGAGCCGGAGACTGATTTCACGATTCACCTCGAGAGCGACGACCCCCTTGATATTTTACGAGAGCTCGACGCCATGAAAATTTACGGGTACAAGCAGGCCACGCTTTCAGTCCTCTTTTGAGCGCACCTGGGGGAGCCGTGAAAGTTCAGCGCTGAGATTTCAACGCCTGAGACGCTTTTTTGACACTTTTTTGTATAGCCCCAGAACGGCCCCCTTTCGCAGAAAGAACCCGTTTTCTGGCTTTTTTCACCCACGGCAAATTCTGCTGATTTTCGTACACCAAAATTTTCGCGCCAGCTAAGCGGCTCTGGCTCAACGAAAAACCGCGCCACGCGCAACGTTTTCCAACACTAATTGCTCCGCTGCGGAGCAATTTTTGCGCCTTCTACCCCGCTCTCGGACGAGTGTTCGACATCGAACATAGGATTGAACTTTCACGCTAAAAAGTGGACTGCTGTTGCGCTTAGCACAACATTCCAAGCAGCTTTGTCCCGCTGAGGGGGACAAATTACAGGGGCTCCCCGACCCTCGGCACGATCGAGAAAAAACATGTACCGTGCGTTACAACGCTCTCTTGTAGGACGTCCTGTATCTTCCTACTACTAGCTTTACGCTTCTTCGCTTCTTCGCTTCGCTGGGCCCCCTGCCATGCGGAAGGAGGCCGCTGCTTTCCCCGTTGCCATCTTTGACGAAAAGCACCCGAGGCTTGTAACCCTAGGTAGCAACGAGCTCAGTCCCTCGCTTCAGCTTCAACTTCAAGGCACGATACTCCCTGGCGCTGTCCACGTTGGCTGTGGCGAGTTTGTGAGCGAGAAGTTCATCGGCAGGGACGAAACCGTCAGGACGGTAGTAATTCCCCTTTCCCTCCCGGAGCTTTATGAGGAGCCCGAAATCGTTGGACTGGAATACGACATGATGACCGTGCAGCCAGAACCTCCGGCCGCACCTCGGGCAGAGCCTCGTCTGCTGGCCGCGCTTGACGATAAGATGATTTTTACACTTGCACCGGATGAGAGCGAACCTGCGCTTGAGCCTGAGCCCGCGGGCCCGGCGGGATTCAGAAGGCCTAGGCATCAGCGGCCCTCCTCGCCGAGCACCCAGCGAAGCAGATAGACTATGACATCGTACCTCCCCGCTTCTGCCGGGTCCATAGCCCTGACACCGGCTATCATACGATCCTCGGCTGTCTTAAGTAGGATCCTGATTTCCTCCTCGCTCCTCACGGCCTCACCTTACCCCACGTCGTGATATCTCAGCTCCTCATTCAGCGCTTCGATTTTCCTCCCGAGTTCGTGGGCCTCGTGGTCAGTACTGACCGAGCGCATGTACCTGAGTTCGTCAAGCTCGGCGCGCGCCACGACCTCGCGGTGCGTCAGCGTCCTCCAGCCCTTGTTCTCCGTCCTGCCGTCCCTCGCGAGCCACTTGAGCTCGTCGGCGAATGACAGGTTGCCGCAGCCGGAGCAGCGGTACAGGACGCCGCTCGAGATCGAGCGGTAATACCTCGCCGAGCCGCACCACAGGCAGACGGCCTTCACTCAGCCCAACCTCCGGCGCATACGTCGCCTTGAGCTCTCGGCGAGTTTCTTGGCCTTCCTGACGTAGCGCTCGAACCCGTCCACGGCCGGTTTTAACAACTTGATTGTCAGGGTTGCCCAAATCAGAATGAGAATTACGCCGAAGATTATTGGCTCCAGCTTTATCATCTCCTACCTCACCCCCCGACCTCGGCGTCTATCCGCTCGAGCAAGTGCCATGCGATGTCGCGCACCGGCCTAGACCCGCTCCTCGTCCGGCGCATGTGCTCGAGCGCGGTGCGGATAACAAAGAGTTCGTCGGTGCTGAGTTTCATCTCGTGCGTCATCCCTGCCACTCCTTCACCTTCTTTTCGATCAGGTCGCTTGCGTCGCCCTTCTTGATCGGCTGCAGGAAGGGGATCTTGTGCTTCAATAAGAAGTCGAGCTGCTTCGGGGTCGCCGGCAAATCGCGCCACGCATTCGGGTTCTTCTTCTCCCCGCGCTCGGCCTGCCTCTGCTGGCTAATTTCAAGCATGCGCCGGTCCTTCGCCATCTCCTGCAAAATTACCAAAGCAGCTTTCATGGCGTCCGAGTCCGACGTGAACCCGATCCCCGCCTTGTCGAGCGCGGCCAC
>CAZESD010000027.1:0-11509 GCA_964514945.1 Hadarchaeota archaeon (SeqCode) | reverse complement strand
TTTTCCATCGCACGTTTCATCAGCGTTTTTACAATTTTTTTGAATGGCGGCATTTAATCAACTATTTATTCGAGCTGTATTATTCGGCACCCAATAAAAATTTTCTCTTTCCGCCAACTAATTTAACCTCCCCCTAGCTCGAGCCTTGAATTATACAACATGAAATTACACACGGTTTAAATCGGAATAAATTGTTGAAAACCCATCCCTGCCCTTCTACTAACCGCTCTCGATTGGCAATGATAAAATTTAGTATTTAATACAAACTAAGTCTAAAAGTTGATGGAGGTGATGATTTGGACTGGGTAGCTATCGGGACTTGGGTGATGGCACTTGGAACTTTGGCGATGGCTACGGTTGTGGCTTATTACAACAGAAAAACATTACGACAAACCCAACAGCAAATTCAGATAATGAGTGAAAGGACGAAAATAGACCTTGAGCAAATTGCGATTGCCCGCCAACAATTAGATAAACTTACAAGGGAAAGGGAACGCCCTCAAGTCGTGGAATTGTTGAAGTCCGCAATCGTCCCGCTTCTGCGTCAGGTGGTGGAAGAATTGGGGGCCTTGGAAAAGAGGGAATACTTTTGGATTCATAAAGCAGAGACATCTAGATCAATGTCAATGTTAAGCGAGGTAGCTATCTGGGAAGGAAAAGCAGTCATAGAGGATTTGAAGAGAAAGTTTCCGGGAGTCAAAGAGATTATGGATAGTCACGACAGATTAATTATAGCTTTGAACGAAAACCTGAAAGCTCTGGATAAGGTTATTTACACGTCAGAGTTTGTGGAGAAATGCAAAAAGGCTATTGAAACCTACAATGCAAGTTACCCAAAGGGATCGGGGGTTCGGGAAAGCGAAATTTCGGACGCCCCTCAGATTTTTGTCTCGTATGTAATTGATAATTTGAGAGAGTTACCAAAGGCAAACCCATATCGTGATTTTTGGAAGAAACATTCCAGTCAATTTCTTGAGATAAGGGAGAAAGAAGAAGTTAAAAATGGGTTAGAGAATGTAGAAGGATCGACGAAGAAACTAGTGGAGATTTCTTTATCCCTCACAAAAGATTTGGGAGAACTTTGGGGAAAACTTAAAGAGGAATATTGGATAGCCGAAAAAGAAATTGGGGTGGAAAAAGAGTTTTCTGACGCAGATTTCGCTAGACTAAAGGGTTTTCTTTATACCATCATTTAGAATTGTGACCTTTGAAATCTCACTTTAAATCTTTGCCGATTTCCTGTCTTACTTCCCTCGATTGCCCTATTTTTGGGCTTGGAAAATGGGCAAAAGGGTCATGGGCCTATTACGGGAAATTTTATTCTAAAGATTGCAAAAAATCTCGTTGTTTCATGTCAAGTATTATCTCAGAATCCTTTCCTTCATCTTTTAATTTTATCATAGTCTTGAGATCTTTATCTTTTAAACACAAAATGAGCTTACCATCCTCCGTCCAAAGGCGTTTTCTTTCTTTAAATGCAGATTCTGCGGGTGAAAAGCGACTAATAACTATTCCAAAGAGACCCAATCTCTTTTTCCCCAAATACTTAGAACTGATGACAACATTATTTCCTTCTATTGGATTTGAGTAATTCTTACACTCCACAATTACCGCCACCGCATCGTACTTACGTTGAATAAAATCCCAAAATCCGCCTACGTTACACGGAATATGGAAGATAAGATCTCGAATCTGTAATCCCGATTCTGTCCTGACATGATCCAAGGGTTCAAGCAAAGGTGGTACAAATAGGAATGTTAAAATTTCTTTGCATATGTCCTCAAACTCTTTCCATTTCTCAAGGCCTGGAGGACAGGCTGAGAGTCTTTCTATCAGCTCTTGCGAATGTGGCTTAGGCGGCGCTATAAACTTAATGGGCTGTTTGAGGAATTGTTCTGAATAATATGTTGCAAAAGATCGGGAAAGGTTTTCATAGATTGATCTCCAAGAGTTTATAAGATCTTTTTGAATTGCTTGAAAATTATCCAAATAAGCTCGTATTCCAAGTTGAAGATCAACCTGAGGTTTTATGTACCTTTTGTAAAGTTCGGATTGATAACGTAAATAAGGTTCGATAATCTGCTGCAATTTAATCTTATATGGGCAATCTTTGAGTACCTTTTCGAGTTCTCCGAATTTTGGACTGATTGTTCTTCCTTTAAATTCGCAGACTAATTGACATGAAACACATTTACTAGGCTCTGGTTTACTCATCATTATTCACCTTTCTAACCTCCCATTTTTATCGCCAAAGCTGCAGCAGCCATGATTGTCGCTGCCAAAGCGGTTCCTGGCTCTATTCTAACCAAGAAAGATGCTAGGTAGAAAATCACTCCTATACCCGGACATAAAATTAAAAATCTAAAGAGAGCGTTTCGCATCCACCAACCTTGTAAATCACGACGCAAATCACTTATGGCGTCCGCATACGTTCTCATTTCAGGGATTTCAATTTCCATTTTAGGCAATCCTTTTTCAAGCTGGGATAAGGCCACTTCGTATTTGTCAAAATTAACATCGATAAGACTTTTAATGAGCGGTCCAAGATATTTTCTTATTTGGTTCTCGTTTCCCTCTTTTATGTTGGGATAAATCCTGTTTTCTAAGGATTTCTTTGTTCGCTTTAGAAGTGAGATCTCTCTTGCTTTAAAAAGGAGATATTCCGGCGCTTTTTCACGCAAGGAGATCATAGATCTGAGTCTTTCTATGGGCCCCGACACCACTTTTGAGAGCAGTTCTTGTTTTTCCTTTTCTATTAATGGTCCTTCCTCTTTAACTTCCTTGATTTCTTTTATCCCCTCATAAAGCTGGCACAGACTGTAAGTTAACCAACCAGCAAGAGGAATGCGAGACTCGATTCTAGAGTAATAGATTAAAGCTAAAACAAAAAGAGCTAAAACAATAAGAGTTAAAGTAATAGCTGCAACGCTTGCTGTGTAACCCCAAATTTCTGAAATTTTGTTATTGGTTAATAAAAGCACAAAAAAAACAAAACCTGATAAAATCAGATAAATACTTGCTCTTTTTCTGTCATTTGCGATATTTTTGAATCTATTTTTGAATATGGAAATGTAATTATCAAGTCCCGACTCCATACTTTTCTTTTTCTTTTCTCTCAAATATTGCGCCAACTTCATCGACCTCCCTTATCGCCATCCTAATCTTGGAGTACCCATCACCTTCCACTCAAACTAATGATACTCAATTCGCTGGCGAAATTCTTCCTGCTTCCCAACGTTCCAGTTTCTCACTGGCCTGAAGTAACCGACAACTCGAGAGTAAACCTCCGTGACCTTGCCGCAAGAAGGACATTTCGGGTACTCCCCCGGGATGAAACCGTGGTCGTCGCAGATCGTGTAGGTGGGCGTCACGGTGAAGTAGGGCAACCGGGTGTTGTGGGAGACCTTGCGGACGAGGTTCATGCAGCTCTCCCCGTCCTCGAGGCTCTCACCGAGGAAAATGTGGTGGACCGTGTTGTGAATAAACGTCAAGCAATCTTTACCTGCTAGGTAGTTATGGTTCTTTTCGATTGTTAAGTCAAAAAACTGATTTTCCTCCACATCAGCCTTTGAAACTTCTTTAATCCTAACCACTGGAAGATGGCGCCTTTTTCTGTTGGATATATTATCTTTAATTCTTGAAGGATTAATTACAACATTTAACTTATTTTTTATTTTTGTCAATTGGTATTGTGGAATTCTTAATCTGTATATGTCAACTTCGTTTTTCCTTTTCGTCTTTTTTAACTTCTTGCTAATAGTTATTCCCGCAATAGTAAAAATTTCTAACAAATCATCGGCCAGATCTGCTGAGGCTGTTTGGTACTCAAAGTCGCCATCTCTCTTTCCTAAATGACCATCACTATCCATTAATCCAGAAATAAGAGAAAATACGTTGTCTTTAGTGATGTTTTCTTTCACTTTTTTCGGGACGGATACATTGTAAACCTTTTTTCCTGGCTTAAATCCCAGTTTGAGAAGGAATTCCGAAACATCTTCTTTAGCAGTTGAAACTTCCATTAATGTTTTACTCCTCTTGTCGTTCTGAATGACTTTTACTTCGCATCCAAAATATTTATCAAGAATTTTAGCTACTTTTTCCAACACGGGACGATGCTCACTGAAAAACCGAACTTTGTATTTTTTCAAATTATTTCCTCCTCGATTATCTACAAATTCCGAAAGGCATCCATCACCAATGTAAAAGCCGACAAGCCACATCAAGTCGTCATTTAGTTCCGAAGGCTCCGCAGGATATAAATCACAAGAGTTTTGTAGGATATAGTCGCCGTTTTTTAGTTCGTCTGCCCTTTTCTCCACCGTCTCGTATCTCGGCAAAGTTAGATACCTTTTTCTACACTCGGGATTCCACCTCAAATGAGCAGCGAAGCTTTTCAAGTTTCCTGTTTCTTTTTTACAGATGGGACAAGCGGGATTTACTTTGATTTTTTCCAACATCAAAAATGGGTGCCAATCTGAAGTTGTGATGTCCAAATTTCTTTCTCCTCTCACTCTGATCTTGTTGTGCTTTTTGACGTCAATCGCTACGACATCCACTATCTCATCCCATTCGCTGATGCCTAATTCTTCGTTGTAACTCAAGGCTCTAATTGGTCTCAATTTTTCAAAATTCTCGACAATTTCTTCTATATTCAGCAAACCCCTGTCAGTTAAAACTTTATTTCCTTTCTCAACGCATCCTCCAGTGTAGAGCGTCTGCAGCTCCTCCTGGTGCTTCAGGGCCGAAATCAGGTCGAGGCCGCTGTTCACGGGCAGGAGGGTGGAATTCGTGTAGTAAGGTGCACGCTCGCCGGCCGTTATTATGTCGGAATACTTTTTCTTGTCGATCTTCGCGAGCCTGTAGCTCACGCCCTCGGCCGGAGTCGCCTCCAGGTTGTAGATGTTGCCGGTCTCCTCCTGGAAGGTTTGGATGCGTCCGAGCATGAACTTGAGAGTTTTGACGGCGAACTTTTTACCCCCATCTTCGGCTATGCTGCAACCGAGCAAGTTCAGGCAGGCCTCGTTCATCCCCACCAGCCCGATGGTCGAAAAGTGGTTGTTCAAAGTTCCGAGGTATCGCTTGGTGAAAGGCAGCAGGCCGTTTTCCATGTTTTTCTTCACCCTGTCGCGCTTTGCTTCCAGTGAAATCCGCGCCAGTTCCATTATGTACCCAAGCTTCTCGAAAAACTCGTCCTCACTCTTTGAAAGGTAACCAAGGCGGGGCATGTTTACCGTGACGACCCCGACGCTGCCTGTCGAGTCGCCCGAGCCGAAGAGCCCACCTGTCACATTTCTTCGTAACTCTGCCAAGTCGAGCATTAAATGACAACACATACTGCGAACATCACTCGGCCTCAGGTCGCTGTTGATGAAGTTCTGGAAGTAAGGCAGCCCGTACTTCGCGGTCATCTCGAACAGCGCCGAAGAAACACCGTTGTCCCACTCGAAGTCCTTGGTCAAGCTGTAGGTGGGAATTGGGAAGGTGAAAGGTCGCCCGTTCATGTCGCCTTCCATCATGACTTCCATGAGCGCGCGATTTATCATCTCCATTTCTTCCGTGTACTCCTCGTAAGTTTTCTCGCCCAGCTTGCCGCCGATTGTCGCATGCTGGCTCGCGAGATCCTCCGGGACGGTCAGGTCGAGCGTGATATTCGTGAACGGCGTCTGCCCGCCCCAGCGCGAGGCGATATTGAGGTTGAACACGAAAGTCTGCATCGCCTGCTTTACCTTTCTATAGTCGAGCCCGTCCTTGCGAACGAACGGTGCGAGCAGGGTATCGACGGAATTGAAGGCCTGTGCTCCGGCCCACTCATTTTGCAGGCTGCCTATGAAGTTCGCCATCTGGAGCAGAGCAGTGTCGAGGTGGGCTGGGGGCCTAGACGCAACCTTGCTCGGGACGCCGTTGAATCCCTCCGCCAAAAGTTGGCTAAGAGACCAGCCTGCGCAGTAGCCTGTTATTCCCATACCCAAGTCGTGGATGTGGAAATCTCCGTGAGCGTGCGCATCCGCAACCTCCATGGGGTAGACCCTGTCGAGCGTGTAGTTCGCAATCACCGAGCCAGCGATGTGAAGCAGCAAGCCTGAAAGTGAGTAACCCACATTGCTGTTTTCCTTGACCCTCCAGTCCTGCATGCCCAAATAATCATCAACAATGTGTTCAACTTCGAAAAACGTGGATTTGAGCTTCCTCATTTCCTCGTGCTGCTTTCGGTAGAGGATGTATGCTTTTGCCGTCTTTGCATGGCCCATCTCGATCAAAACTTTTTCTACCACGTCTTGGATGTTCTCAACGTTCGGGATCTCGCCCGCGTATTTTTCCTCCAAAATTTTCACAACTTCATCGGATAGCCTTTCCGCTATTTCCCTGTTCCTTCCGCCGACCTCGACCGCAGCTGCGAAAATAGCATTTGTGACACGCTCTTGGTCGAAATCCACTATCCTACCGTCGCGTTTCCGCACTTTTTTGATGATTTCACTCATACTGAACTCTCACCTTACGCTCTCGCTACTCTACAAACAAAGCTCAATCTGTCAAAGTTCCCACACTGCAAGCAAACACTAAGATCCCTTCTGTGCAGGGGGTCAATCCTCGCACAACCTGCTCTATTCAAGAAATTGTATTGTCCCCTATCAACAAATTCGACCGTTCCCCCCACATCATCTTGCTTCAGCAGCTCTGCCAATTTTCTAACTCTCTCGACCGCCATTCTCCTGTCTCGCCAGCCGACTTTTTTGATGATCTCGCTCATGTTGATCTCGCACCTCTCACCTTACATGCCTGGAAATGGGAGGCGATTTGCTTCTGAATTTCCTGAAGAAATCCGAGCGGGCAAGGCGCAATGTTGGAGTATTTCTCATCCACGTGCGAAGTGTTGGACTTGAACTGCTGGAGGCAATATTTCTTTGAGTTTTTTATCTGCTGGGCGATGAGTGCAATATCCTCTTTGCTTGTGAGCCCGGGCACCACCGTGGTCCTGAACTCGTAATCGAACCCGTTTGAACCTCGGAGCAACTCGATGCTTTTTTCAACCTCTTTCAGTGCCCCATTTGCCCGAATACCGATCGCCGCTTGGTACTTATCTTCAACGAGGGGTGCTTTCACATCCATCGCAACGTAATCAACGAGGTGTTTTTCGAGCAGCTCCGCCAGCATTTTCGGGTTCGAGCCGTTAGTGTCGAGCTTGATGCTGTATCCCAACTTTTTCACTTTTTCCAGAAAACTCGGTAGTTCTGGGTGAAGGGTCGGCTCGCCGCCGGTTATCTCTAATCCATCCAACCAATCCTTATTTTTCTCCAAATATTCCAAAATTTCTTCCTCAGATATGGACGGCAAAGCTTGGTGGTTCAAAACTAGGTCTCGGTTGTAACAGAAAGGACATCTGAAATTGCACCCCCCGACAAATACGATGGCGGCGATTTTTCCGGGGTAGTCGAGTAGAGAAACTTTTTGGAGTCCTTTAAATTCCATAGTTAGCCTCCTTATCCAAGGTTTGTTACACTTTATGTAACACTTAAAAAGATGAAGTTTGTATTAATAAACTTTTTGATACAAAAGTTTACGCTTAATAGGTCCCTTATTGAGTGTTCCTTAAGGAATTTTAGCTTGAACAAAGCAATATCTAAGGCTGCGGACATTGTGTTAAATCTGGTCTTCAAACTTTCTTCCAGAGCCACTTAAGCTTATATCAATGAGTAGAATAACTATTTTTGTGTTTCCCCCACGATTTCTAGAAACGTCCTTTTCTCATGACCAACCATAAAACTTGAAGAAGAACCCCGAATACTATCATTGTCCATCCCGTTCCCATCAAAGACTTAGCTAACGCCTCTTGGAGAGAATAAAAAGGAAGCGCTGCTAAATGTAGAATGACACCGCCTGCGATCAAAATTGATGGCGGATTTCTAGCAATAATCCGGAAAATAGCTTGCCACACGATTCTCACCTCCTCGGAATTTCTTACATTTGGGGACTTCACCTTCACGATTGTTCAATTTTAGACATGGGAATCGGATTTGGGTTTCCACCAATCTTCCTTTTTCCATCGATGTATATCTCTCCACCAAGGAACTCCGCTTAGCATTTGCCCTCGATAAAAGTTACAGGCTTTTATTCTCTCTTTAGGCGAGAGTGGACAATATCTACACCGGTATGGTTGCGCGTCAGGAGGCAAAGGACATCCCTTAGCTACGCCTGCCATTAGATCACGTTTTTATTCTTTTCAGTTTTGACCTTGACCAATCAATAATGATAGGCCCGATCCCACACTTCCTTCGTTTTCCTTTTCTCCTCTTCTCCCTTCTCCAATGTCCTCGCTATGAAATCGCAAACGTATTCTGGATTCTCCCTAAACATAGCTACCATCGTTTTCAACAGCATCTCTTCTTTCGGCAGGGGATCTTGGAGCATTCTCTCAAGACCAATGTCTATCACTAGCTCAACATACTCATTGTCATTGGTAAGCTTTTCCTCTAAAACGGCATCGATCACTTTCCTAAATGTCACCAGTTTCTTATGAGTTTTATCGGAAATTCTAATTTCAACATCTGCCATTAAACCACCTCCATGGGCATCCCTTTCTCCGTAGTAATGAGTTTAGCACGCAAGTTTGCCAATCTCTCTTTTAGTTCTGGGAGATCGGAAACCCGCTCCCACAAATCTTCTGTCTCCCCTTTGATCTCGTCCAAGCGTCTTCTAGTAATCTGCTCTCGCTTTTCCAATTCTCCGACTCTAGAGGTGATCGCTCTAAACCTAAGGTAGAAGTCTCTTTCGCGGCGTCCCCTCTTGAAGCTGGACACTAAAACAGGTGCGCCATCACGAGTTATGCCAAAGATGTTAAAAGGGCCAGTCCAGACAAGCTCTTCTCCAGCCCAACCCTTGTTGTAACCTGCGGACGAAAGGGCTACGATGCCGAGTCCAACTACAGTTCCACCTACAACTACCCCTGCAATGAGTTTTCCATCGACCATTTGTTCGCCCCGATTGTTTTTTAATATTCTTTCTGCGAGAGAAGAGGGTGGCATCTCCGGCGATAAGCGATTTCATCGGCCCTTATCTCCACATCGCCAGCGGAGGTTTGATGATAGCGGGCATTACCTCTTGCACCTACCGCCTCATCACATACTAGGGCTTCTCTCAGTTCGCCATCCACGACCAGTCTCCTTCCCTTCATGACCAATTTTTCCATTAAATCCCCTTAGTCAATAGTTCGTTACTCTATGTGTAACACCAATTATTTATATGTTACGCTATATGTAACACACACAGCAAGGTGAGCGATAATGAGGGTGTTAAGAAGGAGCAAAGCTACTGAAATCCTGCTCGAGTTGCTAAAGGGCCCCAAGCACGTGAGGGAGTTGCAGTCCGAGGTCGGCGGTAGCGCCTCAACGTTGGAACTGCGCATCCATGAACTTTTAAAAGAGGGGTGGATTCGTTATGAGGAATCGGATGTCTGGCCCTTTAGAAAGACCCTGAAATTGACAGATCGCGGGGCGGAAGTGGTGAAACTATTAAAGCTCGAGGGCGGCTTCTTCGGGGCCGCTGAAAGGGCGATTAAGAAGTTCGCCTTATCAGAGGACCGGGCAAGACGCCTCCTAACGCTATTGCACGCCATGGGTGGGAAGGTCGAGGGAGGTATAAGGCTCCAAAAGCTGCTCTTCCTGTCGAAACATGAATTTGGACTCGACGAATTTTCCTACCAATTCGCCCCGTATGCGCATGGGCCGTTCTCGGAAGAAGTTTCAGATGACGTGACGGGGCTCGTGAGCATGAACTTGGTGAAAGTCGAAGGGAAGGTCGTTGAAGCGGGCGATGGGGTTGTGGAGAGGAGCTATAAATTGACGACTAAAGGAGAGAAAGCGGCGAAGAAAATTTATGACAAGTCGCCAGGGGCGACAAAACGGTCCCTGCAATCATTGAAGCGGTTCAACGAGATGAAGTTAGTCGAGCTACTTCGTTATGTCTATTCCAAGTATCCAAAGGAGAGCACCGGCTAGTAATCCTTGCCACAAGCTGTTACAAATAAGCAAAAAGTGTGGTTCAATTCAGGCACGCACCAAGATGGCCGCCCGTTCACGATCGTATCGCCAGTCAGGAGATAAACTCCCTTTTCTCTTGTAGTACTTGGCCAACTTGTTAATCTCGGCCTCAACCACCTCCAGAGCGCGCTTGGCTCCGAAATCCCTCGGGTTGCGTTCGAGGTGGCCGTAGAGGGGCACCGCTTTTCGAATTTTATTCATGAGATCCTCAGGTATCTCGGGTCTCAAACCTTGGGCATCCAGTATTTGCTGTACGCCCTTTCCCGTCGCCTCCTCAACACTCGGTACGGCATGCTGGTCACGCATGATTATACCTATCCTGCTCGGAGGGATACCCTCCTTCGCCAGCTTCACCACGAGCTCTTCAACATCGCTGGCCGGTAGCCCACTCAGCCTTGCGCCCGTACGTCTCCTTTGCTCGCTTGCCATTCGTTCACCCACGGACTTTCTCTCTTTGGTTATACCACTTGAAAAATGCTTCGATTGCACGAGCTCGGTGAGAAAAGCGATTCTTCTTGTCCATTGACATCTCGGCAAAAGTCCTGCCGTCGCCCTCGCTGGCCACGAAGACAGGGTCGAATCCAAAGCCACGCGTGCCACGAGCTTCGAGCGAGATGGTGCCCTCAACTTTCCCTGTGAAGACCTTGGGTTTCTCACCAGGTTCGCAGTACCCGACGGCAGACCTGAACTCGGCTCGTCGATCTTTTTCCCCGCTCATAATCCTCAGCAAGCCCTCGTTGCCCAAGGTCCGGAAAACGAAATTGGAGTAGGGTCCCGGGAAACCTCGAAGCGCTCGAACGAATAATCCAGCATCCTCGGCGAAGCAGGGTTGTCTGAGCAAGGCGCATGCCTGCTGGACGCTCGGGCGCACAACTTGCTCGAGCTCGTCCGCTTGAATCTCGATGTAGGGCGTATCACGGTGCTCGAGTTCAACGCCGTGCCTCACCGCGAGTTTGCTCACCTCCTCGAACTTGTGGCGGTTACTGGTCACGAAAATTAATGCCATGCACGCTCCTCCTTTGAGACATAGCGCCCCCGACGCTCAATTTCTTCAACTCGCTTGATCACCTCATTTGCTCCCTCACCGAATTCTCGCTTGTAGCCAACTAAAACCGCGCGGTAAGCCTCGTCGGTAATACGAAAATGGATACTTTGAAGGGCGCGCTTGAGCAAGTGTAGATCCACCCCGCGAGCTTCGAGCGAGGGATTGTATTCACCCAGCCCAAAGTCGACGAAGTAGACTTTGCCTCCTCGGGTCAGAATCATGTTCGATGTCGTCAGGTCACCGTGCACGATGCCGGCGCGGTGCAACTTAGCGACTTGTTTGCCTATTAACTTGCATAACCTCCGCCTCGCCGAAGATTCCAGTTTGTCGAGCACCTGCTTGACCTGCTTGCCTTCGATGAACCCCATCACGATTCGCATGCCCACGCGATCGACCTCAAATATCGTGGGGGTGGGCGTCCCGGCTTTTT
>CAZESD010000026.1:0-12020 GCA_964514945.1 Hadarchaeota archaeon (SeqCode) | reverse complement strand
TCTTGAACCAGACACAATACTTAGGGTTGTTGGCACATACGAACAGATAAAAAAAATACGCTTATTTTCGATTGACTTCAAAACGAGAAAGCTCTCAAGGAACGAGAAGGAGATTTTGGCGAGGGATTCTTGGTTGACCCAAAACGAGAAAGCCCTCATGGCGCGAGAATTTCGGCGGGGGATTTTCGATTGACTTTTTCCGAGGGACTGCTTAGGCACGATAAAATATGTCCTTTCTGCTCGGGGATTGCATTCGAGGAGGCGGAACGATGGCCGGCATGACACCGATTGTCCGCACCGTCAGTGGGTTGCTTTTCCCATTCATGTTTCTGTTCGGTATCTACGTCACTGTTCGCGGCCACATATCGTTGGGGAACGGTTTCGCCGGCGGAGCGATAATAGCGGCCTCGGTGCTCATGCTATTGTTGGCCCGCGGTGTCAAGCATACTCAAGCCAAGGTGAGCCCATCGCAGGCCAAGCTCGCAGTGAGTTTAGGGGGCCTGATTTTGTTGCTTGGCTTTATACTCAGATTCGCCTTCGAAAATGTCTTGCATTACGGAACGCTTGGTCAGCTGTTTAGCGCCGGCGAGTTTCTCCTGCTGAACATAGGCTCCTGCGTAATGACTGCAGGCGCTTTGGTGACGATTTTCTACGCCGTGCTAAGGCGTCCGTGGGGAGGTTAGAAAATGGCGGGATTGATCAACTGGGTCGTGAAAGATGCGCGGGGGAAGGAAGTTTGGTGGCCATCCGAAGAGCTCAAGAGGAGGGCTTGGGTAAATGATGAATCGATATACGAAGAAGCGGGAAAAGATCCAGAGGCATTCTGGGCGAGGCTCGCTAAAGAAGGGCTTCATTGGTATAAGGGATGGGACAAGGTCTACGAGTGGACCCCGCCCCACTTCAGATGGTTCGTCGGGGGGAAGATAAATGCATCTCACAATGCCGCGGATAGGCATATGAATACCGGGAGAAGGTATAAGGCGGCGATAATATGGGAGCCCGAGCCCACAGATGAACCCGGTAGGATATTGACCTACCACGACCTGTACCGTGAAGTGAACAAATTTGCCAATGTCCTGAAGGCCCTCGGCGTGAAGAAGGGCGACAGGGTCGGCATTTACCTGCCGATGATCCCGGAGCTTCAGATAGCCATGCTCGCCTGCACCCGCATCGGGGCCGTGCACAGCGTGGTTTTCTCCGCCTTCAGCGCCGAATCCCTCAGGACAAGGTTGGAAGACGCGGAAGCTAAGGTCCTGATCACGGCCGATGGCTATTACAGGAGAGGCAGGCTGCTGAACCTCAAAGCTGAAGCCGATAAGGCGGTTGAGGGGACCGGGGTGAAGGATGTCGTGGCGATCAAGAGGGCCGGCCTCGACGTGAACATGGTCGAAGGCCGAGATCACTGGTGGCATGAGCTCATGAGGGGCGCGGACCCCTATTGCGAGCCCGAGGCGATGGACAGCGAGGACACGATGTTCATATTGTACACGAGTGGTACCACCGGCAGGCCCAAGGGGGTCGTGCACACCACGGGGGGATATCTGGCGCAGGCATACTGGACGTCGAAGTGGGATTTCGACATACACGATGACGACATTTTCTGGTGCACCGCTGACATCGGCTGGATCACGGGCCATACATACTCCTGCTACGGTCCACTCATGCTCGGTGCGACCATGTTGGTTTACGAGGGCGCCCCCGATTATCCCGAGCCGGACAGATGGTGGGCAATATTGGAGAAGTACGGGGTGACCGTACTCTACACGGCCCCCACGGCGATAAGGATGTTCGTGAAACATGGGGAGAAATGGCCGAGAAAGCACGACCTGACAAGCCTTCGAATACTCGGCACGGTGGGTGAATCAATTGACCGAGAGGCATGGCTGTGGTATTTCTACAATATCGGGGGCGGAAGGTGCCCCATAATCGATACTTGGTGGCAGACGGAAACCGGGGGGACATTGGTCAATTCGCTGCCGGGCGTAGGTCCCTTTATCCCCACGGTCGCTGGTAGAAGCTTCCCCGGCACGAGGCACAGGGTCCTCGATGATGCGGGCAGGGAGGTCGGCATGAAAGAATCGGGAAGCTTAGTCCAGTTGGGCCCATTTGCGCCCGGCATGTTGAGGGACATCTATGGGGACCCGGAGAGGTACGAGGAGCTTTACTTCAGCAGATATCGCGATAGGGTTTGTCACGTTTACGATGGGCACGTACGATATCGCGCTAGGGTCTATTACACCTACGATAGGGCGAGGGTGTGGGATGAAACGTATAACATCAGGCTCGGGGGGAGGGAGGACGATGTGATGAAGGTCGCCGGGCACAGGCTCGCCACCGCGGAGGTGGAGAATGCGCTAACCGAACATGAGGCGGTGGCGGAGGCGGCCGTCGTTCCAGCCCCCCACGAGATCAAAGGCGAAGTCCCGGTTGCCTTCGTGATACCCAAGAAAGGGGACCCCCCCGACGAGCTGGCGAGGGAAATAACGGCCAAAGTGGTCAAAAAGATAGGACCCACCGCTAAGCCTGAGAGGATAATATTCACGCCGAACCTCCCGAAGACGCGGAGCGGGAAGATCATGCGGCGGGTCTTGAAGGCGTTGCTCGCCAACGAGCCCATAGGCGACACCTCGACGTTGCTCAATCCCGAGTCCATCGAGGAACTCAGGCGGAAGGTTGGGTAGGAAAAAAGTGTCGTATAAAACTGAATTGGAGGTAAAAAACAATGAGGTTGGATGGTAAGGTTGCGATAGTAACCGGAGCGAGCCAAGGAATTGGCCGAGGAATCGCGTTAGCCCTGGCAAGGGAAGGCGCCAAAGTAGTTGTTAGCGATATAATTGATAAAATAACGGACGTTTCAAAAGAAATTGAGGATTTAGGATCTGAAGCATTGGCGGTAAAAGCGAATGTGGTGAGCAGTAGAGATACGGAGGAAATGGCCAAGGTGGCGATAGACAAGTTCGGAAGAATCGACATACTGGTAAACAACGCGGGAATTTATCCCTTCGAGTCTTTGGTTGAAATGGGGGAAGAGGATTTTGACAAAGTTATTGGAGTGAATCTAAAGGGGGTTTTCAACTCCACAAAAGCGGTTCTCCCAAAAATGATCGAACAGAAAAGTGGAAATATCGTGAACATTGCTTCCATAGCCGGTGCTGTAGTTGGTTATCTCAACTTGGCCCACTATTCCGCATCGAAAGGAGGCGTGCTAGGTTTCACCAGAGCTGCAGCATTGGAATTAGCTCAATACGGGATAAGGGTAAACGCCATAGCCCCGGGCGCTATCGAAACTCCAGGCATAAAAAAAGTTATGGAAGAAAAAGCCCTAAAACAGTTTGAGCAAACAATCCCGCAAAGGAGGATCGGAAAACCGGAGGATATAGCGAATCTAGTGGTGTTCCTCGCCTCGGACGAATCTAGTTACATAACGGGACAGTTGATAACCGCGGATGGCGGACTCACGATCCAATAGGCGGTGTGAATATGAAACTTAAAGACGTGATGGAGAAGTTGGTCTCAATAGACGGGGAGAGGAAGATAATAGACGCATGCAAGCTCATGGGTGAGAGGCATATCGGCAGTGTTCTCGTCACGGTTGAAGACAAGCCCTTTGGGATATTCACGGAGCGAGATTTGCTTTCGAAAGCCATAGCAAAGGGAGTGGACATAAAGAAAGCCAAGGTCAAAAAATACGCATCGCATCCTCTGATAACAGTTAGTGGTGATTATAGTGTTCGCGAATGCGCGAGGATGATGTCCGACATGAAGATAAAGCGCCTGATCATCACCTCGCGAGGAGAGATAAAAGGGATATTCACAGCATCGGATTTGGCTCGCGTGATATCCAAGTCCCCTCTGGATTTCTAAGGCGGGGGAAATAAATGAAGAAATGCTCCCCGAGCGCGGCGGGGCCCGGTTGCGACCGCCGTGCCCGCCACAGTTTGGAAAACTTTATGGTGATACTACACAAAACTTTTTAGGGTAACATTGGTGGCGAAAGGCCGCGGCGGCATCAAGACCGCGCCGACAAGCGAACACGTGGCAGGGACGGGGGTTCAAATACCCTCCTTTCCCCGAGCGCGGCGGGTCCTGGTCCCGGGAACCTAACACACGCGACCGCCGCGGCCCGCCACAACTGAATAGTAGTGGAAACATGAGGGGGGAAAAGTAAATTTAGGAGGAATGAAACTTTAGGGGGGATCCATGGGCAAATATTACGACCACCCGTCCGAGCTCAAGCATCGCATCCTGGAGCAGATATCCCGTTCCAACGGCCTCACGGGCGCGGAGATAGAGGGGATCAGGACCGAGCTCGCCCAGACCCAGCTCTACCGCTACCGCCGCCAGGGGTTGCTGCGCTGCGAGTCCATGCCCACCCAGAGCAGGAGGGGGCGCACATTCCGCTACTTCATCACAGAGCAGGGGAGGAGAAAGCTCGACTTCTTTAACCACGTGGAGAGAGTTCGAAGGGCAAACGGGGTTAGCTGGAAAGCAGCACTTGCTAAGATCAAAAAAATTTAAAAAATAAAAAAATTTAAAAAAAAAATTTTTAAGAATTTTAAAAATATCTTCTTAGATGATATTTAAATAAACTTTTGTATCAAAAAGTTTATAAGCAAAGAACGCACATATTAAAATGATAAAAATGAAAAAAAACAAAAAAGGAAAAGTCGAAGCTCGCATTTTGGTTGATCGGAACGTTTGGGCCGACATTAAAGCGAAAGCTACCAGGGAAAATAAACATGTGCCAGAAACGGCAGCCGAACTTTTGGAGCAAAGCAAAGAACTTGGGGAGTTGTTAATCGACATGGGCGTTTTCGAGATTGAGGGAAAAAACGGCAACTTCAAACTATGGAAAGACGAACTATTAGGAAACGCAACAACCAGAGGCATAAAAGAACTTGCGGAGAAAATCATCGAGAGAATAGAGGAATTTGAGAGGACTTGAAAAAATGAGCTGCGAAACTTTTAAAATTCAAGGTCATGCACCCGATTTTGGGGGATCCAACGCCCACGAACTTGGCGGGGGTTCCGATGGGTCGGGTGCTGACGGAAAAAAAGGGAGGTGGTAAAAATGAACAAGGAAATCGCCAAAGATGAGATGGACACAAACACGACTTTAGCCTACCTTGATGAAGATGACAAGAGAGGCAAAAGGGAAATGCGACGGGGGCGAAAAGTGGCCTTAACTATTGAGGAGCTGAAAGGAGAGCTAAACGGCTTTTGCGGGACACTGCAATATTACCGGCACTTCACAGGTGGAAAATTCACCGACGGGGTTAAGCACCTAGCGGACAGGGCGGGGGCGTATTGGCTCATAGATGCGGTTTTCTCCTACCAAGTCAGTAAGGAGATAAGAGATTTACCCTTCCAGGTATGGACACTAAAAGTCTTGAGATCAGAACTCGGTAAAAACAAAAACGAGCCGATGGCGATTTTGGAGATGAAAGAGGACACGGATAAACCGCTGATGGTCAGCCAGAAAATACCTTATACGGACTTTCCAAAGGGCGAGATTAAACTTTACCTGATTGATGGCGTTTTGCTGCTACCGTCGGAGTATTGAGAAAGGAGCGATAGGGGCGATGAACCCGAAAAAACGGGAGGTTAAAAAATGCACACAACAGTTGGATACTTGATTGCCAAACCAAGCGACTTTAAGAACTGCGCAAGGTGCGGAGCCTTCAATTGGTACGAAAATCAGCGGTGCATAACCTGCGGGGGCGATAGGTTCAAGGAAACCACTCAAGCCGATGTTAAGGCATATGTGGAGGTTAGGGCGCATGACGAGCACTTTTGCGATGATTGCGAGATAGATGTTTGAGGTAAAAAAAGGGAGGTGGTTTTGAGTGAGCACCAGAAGCCAAATTCAGTTCAAGGACAAATGGGGCACGGTCCAGATTTACCGGCACTCCGACGGCTACCCTGACGGCCCCAGCGGCGTTATAGCCGACCTTAAGACCCTCAAGGATTGGGTGGATAAAACACAAACCTTTAGGGGCGCTGGCTACCTGGCGGCGCAGTTCATTTTTTACGCCAAGCTGCAAGCGATAAGGGGCTACGCAACCATGAGGGGGAGGAAAAGCATAGAGGAGACGATTAACGCCGAAGATGACCAACCCTACTATTTGCTGGGGCACGGTGTAGAGGACCCACGCAAAGGCATACACGGCGACGAGGAATATTTGTACGTTGTCGAGGTCGGAACGGGGGCGTTCGGGGAAAAAGAAAAGAAGTGGTTGGTCAAGGTAAGCGGGCACGGCAGTTTTCCAAGATGGGATAACAAAAACACGGGCAAAGCGTTCGAGTTGGCAAAGTGGGATTTTGAGGGCACCCTAAAGCAGGCGTATAAAAAATACGTCGGAGCGCCGAAAAAATAGGGCCTAAAAAAATCGGGAGGTTAAAAATGGGAAAAGAGGTCGTAAGTTCGGAAGGTAAGATCGAGGAGCTCGGGAGCGTCAAAATCGGGGAGCGAAGGATAGACTTTGATATAATAGGCATGGCGGTTCTCGGTAGGGAGGACCAAATCTTAGTGCGCGACGACATCGGGGTAGTCAAAGCGGTAGTGTTCGCCCACGACGCTGGGAAAAAGTTTACCTGGATTAACCCGCCAAAGGCAAAGTACAAAAAAATCATGGAGAAAAAAATGCGAAAGCTCCTCGAAAAGCGTTGGGAGTAAAAAAATAAGGGAGGTATAAAAAGTGAGCACCATTTTGAAGGTGAAGGACATCGGGGGCGGAAAGCAGGAAATCAGCTGGCCGCCAAAGCACCCGAAGGCCAAACAAATTCGTGAATGGCTCGATAGGAAGTTATCTCCCGGATACGTCGAGTACCTGCTGCAGTTCGGAGTTGATCCCCACTGTGGCGCCTGCCGTGACACGAAATGCGAAAACGTGGGCAGGGGAGACGACGCCTGCGGAGCGTTCAAGTTTGGCCTTAAGTGGTAAAAAAATCGGGAGGTTAAAAAAATGGAAGCGAAAAAATTAGCCGAGCGCTTGGCTTGGCATGCGGTGGCCTACCAGAGCATAGCGACGGCCCAAAAGGGCGAGGACGAGCTGCTTGAAGCGGCGAGGGAAACGCTGCACGTAACAACCGACGCCCTGGCCGTGATTCTGCCGATAGACGAGCAGGTTAGGATAGCAAACCAGCTGGAGAAAAGCGAGCTTGAGGGGCAACTGCCAGAGAATAAGCGGAGCCTCGACGACATAATAAGGTACGTGTTCGTCTGCCGACTCCAGGAATACGTGGAAGCCGAATACTTGCAGACATACATAACCGAGCGCTTGAACGACCCGTGCGGGAAAATCAAGATACCTTGAGTTGGTGGCGATGACGACGAAAGAGGAAAAGTTGGCCAAGGCGAAGGAAGCTCTGAAGAAAAAAGAAGAAATCTTGGATGACCGCGAGAGGAGAATTTTGGCTGGGGCGTTTGTTGGAGCATTAAAGCGAATGCCTTGGCCCGAGGGGTCGGAACACAAGAGGAGAGGGAAGAGGAAACGATGAGCGATAGGGGCGATGAACCCGAACTTAAGGGAGGTAAAAAAAAATGGGGAAATATGTAGTCGAAGTCAGGCTATGGGTCAAGCAGGTGCGCCCAGGCGGCAGATCGGGAGAGCACAAGATGACGCTTGAGGAGGCCGAGGCGCTAAATGTAAGGCTGAGGGACCAGGGCGTGGCCAAGGACGACATAAGGATAAGGGAGGCTCGTTGATCCGCTTGAGCGATAGGGGCGATGAGGAACGGGCCGACAAGGCTTAAATATCATAAGCCATATATGGGGTATGGATAGGAAAAAATAGGAGGTTAAAAATGGGAGACGAAAAGGTCTATGTTGTCGTCGGCGAGTGGAGGGGCCTCGTGGACGAGGTCGAGGTCTATAGGAAAGAAGAGCGGGCCGAAGCGCACAAGCAGGAACTGATCGGGAGATACGGCAAGAACAAAGTGGAGATCGGCGACTGCACGGTTCAGGTTCACGAGTGCGTGATAATCGAGTGATGGGCTACGACGGGCCCTTAACCGCAACTTTAGGAGGTAAAAAATGAAGGCGATGGTTGGGACGGCGAGGCAGGGCGATCTGACGCCCGAGTGCTGGTCGGTGCAGCTCTTCGGCCCCGACTACTGCGAGACCTGCGGGTCCAGGGACACGCTGGAGTGCGGGGGCAAGGACATAAGGCGCACCGGCAGGAACTCGAAGGGCATCGGGGTGCCCATAGGCGAGCTGAGGGAGATTGAGCGATAGGGGCGATGATCCCGAAAAAGAGGAGGTTAAAAAATGGGAGAATACAAACTGCAGAATTTGAGGGAGGGAGACATCGTAGAGTTTCCCAAAAACGACCCACCCGCCCGGTACGGTGTCGTCATCGGCGGGTTCGGCATGTCAACAACCACCATCGGGAGCAAGATATTCGGCAACTTCGGGGCCACCCCGCAGGAGGCGATAGACAACTTCCACGCCGACACGAACGGCGGGTTCACGAGAACACAGGAATGCGCCGTCGTCGGACACATCGAACCAAAACGGGACATCAAAAAGATAAGTTCCGACTATGTCAGGAGGCGACTCGAGGAGGCCAAGAAGCAGCTTGAAGAGGCGAAAGCAGAAGTCGGGAAGTGGGAGCAGATCGAGCCATAGGGGCGATGATCCCGAACTTAAGGGAGGTTGTTAAGCATGAGAGAGGAATACGGCAAATGCAAGATAGGGATATACGGCAGCAGGAAGGAGATAGAGGAGGCCAAGGGAGTACTCGATGGGCTGAACCTGAAAGGCAACGAGAGCGAGGACCGCCTAGTGATTCAAGAAGCGATAGACAGGAACAAGGTTAAAGCAGGTATTCTCTACGATGGCAACACGGTTTGGAGCTACGACAGGATCGTTAGGGACTTCAAGAGGGCGCTTAGATCGGGGCCCTCGAAGGTCACGGAGTACGGAAACGGGGACTACAACCTAACGGACTACCTCTACGACTTTCTGAGCCTAGATTGCGGGAGCATAGCGCACTTCAACAAGTACGGGTGGATCGGGACATACCCAACCAAGGACGATCTGAAACAATTTTGCAGGCATAACGAATTCGGGCAGGATATACTGAGTCATCAACCGAGTTGGGCGAGTGACGGACAGAGGATAGCAAAAGCCGTTTTGGAGATGTGCTAAACCTGAGCGACAGGGGCGATGATCCCGAAACTTAAGGAGGTTAAAAAATGGGAGACAGAGGGCAGGTCCTGATAAAGGACGAAGGCGTGTACCTCTACACCCACTGGGGGGCGACAGACCTAGTGGAGGATGTCAAGAGAGCGATGGCCAAGAGGTGGCGCTGGGACGACCCCATATATCTGGCCCGAATCATCTTTGAAGAGATGATCGGATCGGAGCAGGGAACAGAAACGGGCTACGGGATATCCACGAGCAAGCACGACGACATCTGGAGGCTCGTGACGGTGGACTGCGAAAATGGGAAGGTGACAGTCGAGGACAACGACAAGGTCGAATTTGAGGGGACTTTTGAGGAGTTCATAGCCGCCGGAGATTAGGCCGACAAGGCTTAAATACCATAAGCCATATATGGGGTATGGATAGGAAAAAATAGGAGGTTAAAAATGGGAGACAGAGGGCAGGTTTTGGAGGTCGGGTGAGATGGCCCGATACGCGAAGAAGGTGAAGGACCTGATAGACGGGCTTGGGATTTGCACTACCATCGACAGGACAAAGGAAAATCACAGATATCCCTATGATGTAGATGTGAGATCGCCGTCAGCCCCGAGAGAGAGAAGGTGTTGGATTTACTGGGGATCCCACCGAAGCATAGAGGCCTGCAGGAAGGAAATACAAGCGCACCTCAAGTCAAATCTCGGTCCCGACGCTCAGGCCCGGATAGTGGAGGCAAAGACGGGAAAGATTTTGGAGGGTTTCAAATAATGAGGAGCGATAGGGGCGATGATCCCGAAATTTAGGAGGTAAAAAAAATGACACACTTTATCGTGGGCGCGCTGGTGCCGCGGGAGATTTTCGAGAAGGGCGATGAGGTAGTCAGGTGCTACATCGACGCGCGTATGGCGCCGTATTCCGAAAGCCTCGAAGTAGAACCCTACATATATCTAACCGCTAAGGAAGTCGGGGAAGGGTTCGAGGACTACAAGAAGAAACACCCCAAAGGTGAAAGAAACGTCAGGGAATGGGCCAAAAGCTGGTACGGTGAAGAGCTCGACGACAAGGGCAACCTCTTGTCTACTCATAACAGGGATTCCTTCTGGGACTGGTACCGAATAGGTGGCCGCTGGGACGGGGCGATAACGGACAACCTGCAAAGGTCGGACGATGGGTTCAACTTCAGCGAGAAGCACGAAACCTTGAAAAACAACAGCATACCCGTTGGAAAGCTCCTGGAGAAGGTAAGGGAGGCGCAGGAAAAAATCGAGGGATACCTGGAAGTCACAAGGTCGATGGCCAAGGGCATGGAGATGCCGCTTTCCAACCAATTCGCCTGCTACGACCTGTGGACGAACTTCTTCGGGGACGGCGACAGAAAAAAGGTGACAAAGGAGCAGCAGAAGTTCTACGACGAGGTCATGGGGCGGTTCAAGGAGAACTTGGGGAAATACCATTTCTACAACAGATACATCCTGGGCAAGGTGCTCGACAGGGACGGCAAACTCCACGAAGGTACAGAATACGGGTGGTGGGGATTCTCAAAGGACACCAAAAGCCAGGACGAGTGGATCAAGGAATACATCGGACTTTTGGAGAACCGCAAGGACTGCTACCTCGTGGCGCTGGACTGCCACGTGTAAAAGGCGAGGTAAAGTGAAGGGGGCCAAGTGATGCAAAGCTGTATGAATCCTTGCATCCTCGAACTCCAAAAGTGGAGGCAACTTATGAAGGGCCAGCGGCAAAATGTTTTCGATTGGATATTGGAAAACGGGGAAGCCTTTAAGGGCAGAACACTTACGGAAGATGAAGAAAAGGAACTCCAATGCGCTTTAAGTGGGCGACTGTATAAGGCAAAGCAATGCTTCTACGCCTCACAAATGATTGCGTTGTCCTCTCCTGAGTACCATTACTACGAAGGATATGCCCAAGTTAAAAGTATAGGATTCAGCTTTGAGCACGGTTGGCTGGTTAAGGATGGTAAGGTATTTGACCCAACTTGGAAAGATGCGACATTTTACTTTGGGATCGAGATTCCGATAGGGTTTGTGAGAAAGAACATTTCAGAGACAGGAATGGCGGAACCTCTCCTAATCAAATTCTTCATGGAAGTTGGGAAGGGGGCCGAGCGATGAAACTTTACCATGATAAAATTATGGGGGTCGAATGATGACAAAAATAGAATACAGAGGTTGGATTATAAAATCAAAGATAAAAGGGTTCCGAATGTGGTATGTGGCGATGCCCAAGAAACATCCGTATACTCAATTTGTGTTACAACATAGCAATGTAGAATATTTAAAACAAATGATTGATTCTCAAATTGAAAAAGCAAGGAGGACGAATGATGAGGAGCGAGGATGAGGATTAAAGGGGCCGAGCGACAGGGGCGATGATCCCGAAAAAGAGGAGGTTAAAAAATGGTTGGTTCAGTCGTGGATTGGTCGGAAAGGAATTGGCAGGCTAGGTGCATCTACGGGTTGATCAAGAGATACCAGCACGACATAGAGCACGTCATAGACGACACATTAGAAATAGAGAACTTCGAGAACGGCAGGGAGCGGGGCTACACCATACGCTACAAGGATAAGGAGGTGTCCTTCGCGGAGAACCGGAACAGCGATGACATAGTGGTGTATCCCTTCCCCTGGGAGAAAGTCGACAAGGAATGTGATAGAAAGGATGCAAAGTTCTTCAAGTTGCAGCAGTTCCACAAGGTTTTCAACTACCTCTTGGATTACCTAGGGATTGAGCTATGAAAAGGTTCGAGCGATAGGGGCGATGAACCCGAACTAAAGGGAGGTAAAAAAATGGGGAAAAGGGAAGTCACCATAGGGGAGTTGGCAGAAACGGGGCTAATAACCTCTGAGATGTCGGC
>CAZESD010000025.1:0-12244 GCA_964514945.1 Hadarchaeota archaeon (SeqCode) | reverse complement strand
CCTCAGCTCACCTAAAGGGCAAGATAGGCACTACGGGAACGGGCTGTGGCCCCGCGAATGTGGCAAGGGTGAACCGCGTCGCAAAGCTAGCCAATGACATTCCCGAACTCAAACGCTTTCTCACCGATGTCCCCCAAGAGGTTAACGACGCCTTAGGAAGGAACGAACTCGTGCTCGTTGAGGGATCGCAGGGCTTTGGTCTTTCGTTGATTCACGGCACCTATCCCTATGTCACGAGCAAAGACACATCGGCGTGCACGCTTGCGGCCGATGTCGGTGTGGGCCCGACTAAAGTGGACGATGTCATGCTCATCTTCAAAGCATACGTGAGCCGGGTCGGTGAGGGGCCTTTTCCGACCGAGATGGCCATGGAGGAAGCTGAGCGATTGGGCATAGTCGAGTACGGCACGGTCACCGGGCGGCGGAGGCGCATCGGGGCGTTCGATTTCGAGCTGGCAAAGCGCTCGGTGATGATAAACGGTGCCACCCAGCTCACGATAACTTGCCTCGACCGGCTTTTCAAGGGAAGCTCGGGAATTAAAAGTTACGGGCAGCTCCCCGCGGATGCAAAAGCGTTTATCGAACGCATCGAAGGTGAACTCAAGGTGCCGGTCACCTTGATCTCGACGGGCAAGGACATCAGAAACATTATCGACCTCCGCTCGGAGAAACTCTAATGGCGCGGATGGTAATCGCGGTTAGCGGCACCCCGGGCACAGGGAAGTCGATTTTTGCCCGGGCGCTCGCGAAAAAACTCAACGCTCGAATAATCGATCTCAACGCATTGATCAAAAAGAAGAGGATTTACAGGCTCGATGTCGACGGCACGATGATTGCCAATCTCCCAAAAATGCGGAAGGAGTTCGTCCGTGCCGTTCGAGCTTCTCGCGGCCCGGCCGTCGTAGAGGGACTGCTTGCCCACACGCTACCCAAAAGGTATCTCACCCACGTTGTAGTCCTCCGCACCCGACCGAGGATTCTCGAGCGACGCCTTCGAGCCCGCAAGTACTCAAAGACTAAAACTCGCGAAAATGTCGAGGCGGAGGCGCTGGATATAATTTTGTGGGAAGCGGTCAAGATTCATGGTATAAACAGAGTTTACGAAATCAACACCACGGGACTAAAGCCCGGCGCTGCGGTAAAACTATTCCTGGACGCGCTGGCTGGTAAGATTTCTCTCAGGCCAGGCAAGGTCAACTGGCTGGAGGAATATTACAAAAAATAATTCTGGTCGAGTGATTTTATTTTTGAAAAAGTTATTATGAAAATTTTCAAGTTTTTCACGTATCGGTGAAAAATCAAGCAACTCAGATGAGAAGAAAATTCATTTTCTGGAACTACTGTCTGAAAATATCTATTTGGTTTTTTCTAAATATCGAAAATTTTCTACATTATAATGAAAATATTGCTAAAAAGTATACAAATGCCTGCTAAAAGGAAAAATTTATTATGGGCCCATCCTAGTTTTTTACGTGCTTTTGCGGAAAATCGCGCGAGCGCTGGGGGAAAAATGAAAGGACAACGAGCAATCATCCCGGTTTCCCAAGTTGCACTCATCGCTTTAATCATTTCCATAATCGCAGCAGGTGCGGGGGTTTCGGCAATCATCATCCAGGGATCCCAGGGACCTCCAGGACCTCCGGGACCACAAGGGGAGCAGGGGCCTCAAGGGCCGACTGGTGCCACGGGAGCGACGGGGCCAGCAGGACCAGCAGGGACACAGGGACCAGCGGGGCCGGCAGGAGCGCAAGGACCAACTGGGCCTGAAGGGTCGCGCGGTTACGGGTTTGCGAGTTTCGTCGTGGCGGCGTACAACTCAATAGACAACGAGAACGCGGATTACGTCTGTGACGGCGAGAATGACCAAGTCGAGATCAACGCGGCGATAGATAACCTGCCGGAGAACGGCGGTTCCATCTACCTAAGGGAGGGAACCTACGTCGTGAGTGACAACATCGTCATCTCGAAGAACAACGTGGCTTTGATAGGGGCCGGGGCGAGTACGGTCATCAAGATCAAGGACGCCCTCGACGCGAACATCAACGTCATCTACGCGTCGAGAAAGGTCAACCTGCTGATCATGGATCTGCACATAGACGGGAACACGACAAACCAGACCTCTGGTATCATGCTTGGGATTTATTTCTATGAAGTTGAGAATTCGAAAATCGTTGACTGTTGGGTGGAGGGCTTACGAAAGTCTGGCATCCGCTTGAATTCCTCGAACAGCAATGCCATCATCGGCAACACTAGTCAGGGGAATGGCCTCTGTGGCATCTACTTGGACTCCTCGAGCAACCACACCATCTCTAGCAACTCCTGTCAGAAAAACAACGGACGAGGTATTTACCTAGCCAACTCGAGCGACAACAACGCAGTTACTGGCAACACCAGCCAAGGGAACGGCCAGCATGGTATCAGTTTGTACTCCTCGAGCAACAACACGGTCACTGGTAACAACTGCCAAGGGAACGACGAGTCCGGCATCCAATTGGGCTACTCGAACTACAACACGGTGAGCGGCAACACCGCTCAGGGAGACAATTGGGGCATTTACTTGTCCTACTCGAACAACAACACGGTAAGCGGCAACACCGTTCAGGGAAACAGCAACGCCGGCATCGGCTTGTACTCCGCGTTCAACAACTCGGTCACCGGAAACACCAGCCAAGGGAACAGCTTTGGTATCGTGCTGGACTCCTCAGACTACAACACGGTGAGCGGCAACACCTGCCAAGGGAACAGGTCCCATGGTATCTTCTTGAACTACTACAGCAGCCACAACACGGTTAGTATCAACACGATAGTGGGCAACTCCCAGGACAACGACAACGTATACGACGGCATTTCTGTAGGTACGTTTTCAAGCTACAACAACATCCAAGGGAACACGATCAGGCGCGGGACTGGAAGCAACCAGCAGCGCTACGGCATCTGCGTGTGGAGCACCTGCGACTACAACCTCGTTATCAACAACGACCTCTACCAGGCCGGCAAGGCGGGTGACTACAGTGATGGGGGATTCGGAACGATATACCACAACAACCGAACCACGGCTGGCTGGGTTCCTTAGGAGGTTTGAAAAAAATGAAAGGACAACGAGCAATCATCCCGGTTTCTACAATCGCCACCATCGCCTTAATCATTTCCATAATCGCGGCTGGTGCGGGAGTTTCGGCAATCATCATTCAAGGGCCTCCGGGACCACAGGGGCTTCAAGGAGAGCAAGGGCTTCAAGGACCAACTGGCGCCACAGGAGCGACGGGGCCAGCAGGACCAGCAGGGGCACAGGAATCAGCGGGGTCGGCAGGAGCGACAGGAGCGCAAGGACCAACTGGACCCGAAGGGCCGCGCGGTTACGGGTTTGCGAGTTTCGTCATGGCGGCGTACAACTCAATCGACAACGAGAACGCGGACTACATCTGCGACGGCACCAACGACCATGTCCAAATCCAGCAGGCCATCGACAACCTGCCCTCGGGAGGCGGGAGCGTCTACCTCAGGGAGGGGACCTACGACATAGGCGACACGATAACTCTCGACAACAACGTCGCCCTGATCGGCTCCGGGGCGGGGACATTGCTTTACCTAGCGAACAACGTGAACAGCAATGTTCTCCAGGCAACGAACTGCGGGAACCTGCTCGTCGCGAACCTGAGGATATGGGGCAACAGTTTGAATAACCCTCTTGGTGATAGTCTCGGGATTCTATTTGAGAACGTGGAAGATTCGAAAATCGTCGACTGCTGGGTGGAAAACTTAGATGATTACGGCATCCGGTTGGACTCCTCCAGCAACAACACCATAACGGGCAACACCTGCCAAGGGAACGGCACCGATGGCATCCACTTGTACTTCTCGGACAACAACACGGTGAACGGTAACACTTGCCAAGGGAACAGCCAACACGGCATCATGTTGTCCTCCTCGAGCAGCAACACCGTAAGCGGAAACACCTGCCAGGGAAACAACTACGATGGCATCCGATTGTACTCCTCGAACAACACTGTAAGCGGCAACATCTGCCAAGGAAACGGCCGAAATGGCATTCTTTTGTCCAACTCAAGTAGCAACAACACGATATGTGGCAACACCTGCCAGGGGAACAGCCACGATGGTATTGATCTGTCCGACTCGAGCAACAACAACACGATCGCAGGCAACAACTCCTGTGGGAACGGCTACTATGGAATCGTCTTGTACTCCTCGAGCAATAATAACACGGTCACCGGCAACACCTCTCAGGGAAACGACTACGATGGCATCCGATTGTACTCCTCGAGCAACAACGCGGTGAGCGGGAACACGTGCCAGGGGAACGGCCTGTACGGCATCCACCTGTACTCTGGCGACAACAGCGCCGTCTGCGCCAACACGGTGATGGGCAACTCCCAAAACACACACAACACGTACGACGGGATCTTCCTCGAGAACAGCTCCAACTACAACAACATCCAGGGGAACACCGTCAGGCGCGGGTCCGGGGCATACCAGCAGCGTTACGGGATCAACATAGCGAGTGGTAGCAACAACCTTGTGATCAACAACGACCTCTACCAGGCTGGAGTGACGGCGGACAACAACGATGCCGGCACCGGGACGATATTCCGCAACAACCGGCTCACAACCGGCTGGACGCCCGGTTACGGTTAGGGGCAAAATACCTAGAAAGGGATTGCAAACCCCCCGCAACCCCCAATCCTTTGTTTTTGATCGCTCATGCACTCGGGGCCTCCCTTAGCCCTAACACGCCTTGTCACCGCAGGCGACGCCTTTTGAAACGCCATTTCACCTATATAGGGGTTGGACTCTCAGGAGGAAGTCTTTTAATAAATGTCGAATGATTTTAATCTGGCGATGGCATGGGCGGCACCGCGCGAGTTGTACTGCTGATGGGTATGCTCACGGGACTTTTGCTAGTGATGGGTCTCGCGGCTGGATACCTCACCGGCGTCAACCTAGTTTTCACCTTCACCCTTGCCCTAATCATGGCCGTGGTACTGAACATCGGCATGTACTGGTACGCCGACCGATGGGTGCTGAGGATCTATAGGGCCAAAATCGTGAGCGAGGCAGAGGAGCCCGAGCTGCATCGCACGGTGGAACGCCTGACATCGAGTGCACGTCTACCGAAACCCCGCGTGGCAATCATCCCCACGGACACACCAAACGCGTTCGCAACTGGACGCAACCCCTCCCATTCGGTCGTCGCGGTGACACAGGGAGCGATGCGCTTATTGAACAAGGATGAGCTCGAGGGTGTGTTGGGGCACGAGCTCGCTCACGTGAAGAACCGTGACATGCTGATCAACACCATGGCGGCAATCATAGGGGCGGTTATAACCTATGTGATGTGGTTTTCGATATTCGCGGGTGGTGGACGCAGGCGTGATGGGGGAGGGGGAATCTTGGCAATTTTGATGCTAATCATGATACCATTTTGCGCGATGTTGGTTAGACTCTCGATATCCCGTGGACGCGAATATGGGGCGGACCGCGATGGGGCCAGCATCTCGCGTAACCCACTTGCGTTGGCGAGCGCCCTGCGAAGCCTCCAATCGGCGGTCAGGAACAGGCCCATGCAGAAGGGCAACCCATCAACCTCCCACATGTTCATCGTCAACCCATTCGCAAAGGTCAGCATGAGGGGACTTTTCTCGACCCACCCGCCGACCGAGGAGCGAATTCGACGGCTCGAAGAGATGGCCAAAACTGGACGATTCTAGAACCCGAGCAAAGCTTCGCCGTAAAAACGCAGGAATATCTCAAAAATGATAATTGCAATAGTGAAAATTACCACACTCTTTGGCGAGATCTTGATGCCGTGCCCTTCCTCTTTAAAGTAACGTATCAGCCCAGCGCCCGTGGGAGGCATCTCTTCTCCTCGTCGTCTGCGCATCTCGCCACCATCATTTTTTTTAGGTCTGCTAGAGTTTAAGTCTATTGGCGAAGTTTCCTTCCTCCAAAGAAGGGATGAAAATCGGCTTTGCTCATAAACTCATGAATCACCCCCCACTTTATGAGCAGACATTCGGCTTTGTGAGCAGAAGTTGGGGTTTATCCCCAACTCATACATTTCGTGTATCAGCACCACGATGTTGTGGGCTATGAACTTGCACAATAGTTCGTTGCGTTGCGCCACTGGGTTCTTCGATTTAAGCTTGTCCCCGAACTTCATTTTAACCATCCTGAATGTCGATTCAACATTTGAACGCGCGTGGTAGTGTTCAAGGAACTCCTCTCGGTTGAACTGGAAGAAGTGGTACATTTTCCTCCAAACATAGGAACCCCTTGCACGCCCACCCGCATTTTTATTGAACGGTATGTATGCGGTTGCGCCTATGCTCTCGGCGAGGTTGTAGTTGGCTCGGCTCATGTAACCCATGTCTGCGGTGATTTCCTTTATTTCAAAACCGTTGTCGTGTGCCTCCATCACCATGGGACCAAACTGAGGACAATCGCCACCCTGTTCTTTGGTTATCCTTGCGCTCGCTATCACGTTGGTTTTAGTCCCGACAAGTATGTGCGCCTTAACCCATTTGTGCTTTCTCTTTTCGCCCCCGTATTTTTCAACCGCATATTGTCCAAACTGGCTTGTGCTGAACCCAGAGGAATCCGTTGCGAATGTCGTTTCAACGCTTTTCAATGGCAATGCGGTCACGGTCAAAAGCTCTTGCAGTATCGGTGTCAAGTCCTCCCTGTTCAACAATACGTTTATCACGTTGTAGCGTGGGGCTTTTTTTATGTCCCCCCTATCTTTGGCCTTTCCGTAAAGGGCTTGCGCCCTCCTGCTCGACAACTGGGAATAGACCTTCTCGATGGCGCAATAAATCCCCTCTTGCAGTCCAAGTCTTGGCCTCCCCATTCGCTGAGGCGGTTCTGGCACGATTTTTACCAGATCGCCCAACAATTTGTCGAAAAGGTTCACTTCGCCAGTCTGCGCCTTGTTGTACGCCGACCAGTCCTGAGCATAGGTAACCCTGACGGCTTTCGTGATTGTCTGATTTCCCTCTGCGTCTATTTCCTGTTTGACAAAATATTCAACGGCCCAGATGTGCTTGCACTTGGTTCGTCTGGTCTGACAATCTGGACAATCGCAAGTCGGCTCATGCCCCTCCATTTTTACCAGATAAGTCCCATGACCCGATTGTGACGGGACTACCCACCCTCTCTCATTCCTACTTATTTTTGACGTCTTCGCAATTTGAAGACCCTTCATCTGACGTTCATCCATCTTTACCACCTCAAATATTTTCTATATAGAATATAATCTAACTAGTATTTAAATCTTTCTATATAGAAATTCTTTATAGAAAAGCTTAAAAGCAATCTATATAGAATATTTAACATGGCTAAAATCGCTGAATATAAATTGAAAATCCATTCCACGAAGGACAAGAAGAAACTGAAAACTGGGCCGAAAGAATACGAATACGGCACGGTGAATATCAGAGATCCAGAGCTTAGAGAATACATAGGGAAAACCGTGAAAGTCAAAATCTTTAAACTTACAGAACATAAAGATTAGTGATAAGGAAGCGGAGCCCCTTGACTTGCTTGGTGGGCAAGGTTCGGGGCTCCGTGTCGACCCCTTCCTCCTCATGGGTCCATGAGCATTATGCCGTTTCCGGCTTCTTTTCCTCCTCCGCCTTAGGGGGATTAAGACCCAGCTCGTTCATGGCCCGATCAAGATGTTTGGCTAACTCTTTCCTATCGGGGTCTTTCAGCTCTCTGTCGCCCGCCACTATTTCTTCCATTAGTTCAGATATGAGCTTCAAAACACGGTCGTCAGATTCGGCAAATGTTTTGACTACCCCCCTGACAATATTTCTTATTTCCTGATTTGATGGTGGGTTCAAAGCGTATTTGAGTTGGAATAACGTCAGTGTTAATTCCCCACCCATAATCGAACCAAGTTGGTTTTTTTGGGCTTGAGAAGTGTGTTCTCTTATTATGTTTTTTCCCTGTTGAAATCGCTTGGTCACCTCTTTAGCATTAACACCTTTGAAGTTTCTTTCAACATAATCACGTATGACACCAGGAGTCACTTCCTTATCCCCCCACTTACTGTATAGTTCAGCAAACATCGTATCTTTTTGGAAGACTTGTTTTAGCCCTGTTGGATCATCCTTTCCAACCCTCTGACCTGCGTCTGTTAATCGCCAATAACCTGCATCGGTCTTCTCAATCACACCGTATTTGCCGCTTAGAGCACCCAGAACTCGGACTAGTTTTTGTTGGTGTAACCTAGTTAATTCCTTGATGTCATCAAATGACATTTCTTTAAACCCTGCCTTCTTCCAAAGCAATTTGGCATGTTCTATTGCTTCTGGAAAAGTAATGAACGCCAATTTGCTCTTGCTACCCTTAGGTCTTCCTCCCTTGCGTCTTGGGATTATAGGCTTCTTTTCCATATTCATGCCCATTAACTATATGCCCCCCTATTTAAATAGATATGTTTATCGAACCAGAACCCAAAAGCGTTAAAAATTTTGACATGGGATTGATAGACTAATGAATTAATCTATTAATTAATCAATTTATGGTTTATGGAAAAACCCACCAAATAACGTTTTTGAACCATTTATTAGCGACTTTCCAAAATGGAAAAACAAAAAACATAAAGCGTTCAGGCCCACTGTAAACGCTTCTATACTATTAACCAACATCAACATCTCATTTTTATTGTAAAATATGTCATGATTTAAAAGTTGGATTCTGCCCCACAATAGACAAACCGACTTCTTTAGCAGAATTGGGGACTTTATGAGCAGAATCGACTTTATGAGCAAAGCCATGAAAATCACCCTCTTTATAAGCTATTTAAATTACTTTCGGTGACCTCTCCCCGAAAATAGCTTGAGTTGGGCGCACAGAAGGAGCATCTGGAGTTACAGGTGAGTCGTAATGCAACTAACCTACCGATTCAGGCTCTACCCGTCGCAGGCTCAGGAAGAAAAGTTGGTGGCAGTGCTTGACCAATGTAGGTGGCTCTGCAACCACTTCTTAGAGCGGCTAAACCATAAGGAAAACGGCAAAACTCCCAGCCGCTACAAGCTTCAAGCGACTCTGCCGAAACTAAAGCAAGAGCGCCCTGAGCTGAAGCAAGTTCACTCCAAAGTCTTGCAGATGGTTCTCCACCAGATCTATTCGAACCTCCGTGCTCTCACTAAGTTGAAGCAGAACGGCAGAAAAGTGGGTAGGCTCCGCTTCAAGGGCAAAGGATGGTTCAAGTCATTCACTTACAACCAGTCGGGCTTCAAAATTACTGAAGGGCACGGAAAACGCAGGGAGCTTTGGCTTTCAAAGATAGGTGCAATCCCAATAGTGTTGCACCGTGAGTTAGAAGACGAGGTCAAGCAGGTTCACATCAAGCAAGAGCGTTCGGGAAAATGGTTTGCGTGCTTCAGCATTGAGGTCGAGGAAGTGTTGAAAATCGAGCGTGCGACGAAAGCTATTGGTATCGACCTAGGTATCGAACACTACATTGCCGACACCGACGGCAATTTCATCGGGCATCCGCATAATATCACTAAATCTGAATGGAGACTTAAACGGGAGCAACGCAGGCTCTTCCGCAAGCAAAAGGGCTCAAAGAACCGGGCAAAGCAACGCATCAGGCTTGCGGGGGCGCACGAGCGGGTTCGCAACCAGCGTTTCGATTTCCTCCACAAGCTCACGCGCCATTATGTCACCAAATACGATTTCATCGCAGTTGAGGATTTGGAGGTAAAAGAACTTATCGAAATGGCCCACAATGGCAAGAATCGTGCGGATGCCGCTTGGACCACCTTCCTCCACATGCTCACCTACAAGGCCGAGCGAGCTGGTAGGTGGGTCGTGAGGGTTGAGCCGAGAGGGACGACGTATAGATGTTCAAGGTGCGGCGAGGTGGTCGAGAAACCGCTTTGGGTGAGAGTGCATCGTTGCTCATGGTGCGGCCTGGAGCTTGACCGGGACCTGAACGCCGCTCGGAACATCCTTCAAGATGGACTAAAGAAAGTAGGTTGGGAACCAGCCGAATTCACGCCTGTGGAGATCGGACCTCTACCCGTGAGGGCAAGTCTAGTCGTCGAAGCAGGAAGCCCCTTGCGATAGCTAGGGGTAGTTCACGTCTTTTCTTTGAACGACTGGGGTTTTAATCAGTTAAATGCTTAGTTATCTTGATCCCAATGGCAAAATACGTCCCAGATGCGAACATCATCATCAACGGTTTACTGACTCGGCTGGTTGAGAGTGAGCTAGCAGGCAACGAGATTATTGTGGCCAACGCGGTCGTCTCTCAGCTCGAACATCAAGCCAAGCTGGGTAAGGACTCGGGCTTAAGCGGGCTCGCGGAGCTCAGACGCCTACAGGAGTTGGCCGAGCAGGGAAAGATAAAACTGAATTTCGCGGGAGAACGCCCAAGCGTTGAGCAAATGATGGGTGCGGATTTTGGCACCATCGATGCCGAGGTTCGAGAGATAGCCCGGGCCCAAGACGTGACCCTCCTCACGAGTAATGCCGTGATGGCAGATGTCGCACGAATAGAAGGACTGAAAACAAAGTACTTCGAGCCCTCGCGCGTGGAGGAGACGCCGAGACTCCTGCGCTACTTCGACAAGAACACGATGTCGGTGCACCTGAAGGCACGAGTGCGCCCCATGGCCAAGATCGGCCGCCCAGGTAGGTTTAAAGTTCAAGTCCTAGATGAGAAACCGCTTGAGGAAACGGAGCTTCGTGAGACAGCGCGAGAGATTCTCGAGTTTGCCACGCGCGATCCTGATGGATTCATCGAGTTCGAGCGTGAAGGTGCCAGCATGATACAGTTCCGCGAATACCGCATCGCCATTACCCGCCCTCCATTCAGCGACGGGTTCGAAATCACTACCGTCCGACCAGTTGTATGGGTGAGGCTCGAGGACTACCGATTGTCCGAGAAGCTGAAGGAGCGTCTGCGAGAACGCGCGGAAGGGGTGCTCATCGCAGGTCCGCCTGGCGCGGGTAAGACAACTTTTGCTCAAGCATTGGCTGAGTTCTATCGCTTGCAAAGAAAAATAGTCAAAACGATGGAATCTCCTCGAGATCTCCAAGTAAGCGATGAAATCACGCAATATACCGCTCTCGATGGTGACATGGCGAAAACCGCAGACCTGCTACTTCTCGTACGCCCAGATTACACAATTTACGACGAGCTGAGAAAGACGAGCGATTTCCAGATATTTACTGACATGCGCTTGGCTGGAGTGGGCATGGTGGGTGTGGTGCATTCAACGCGGGCAATCGACGCCGTGCAAAGATTAATCGGTCGGGTGGAGCTCGGAATGATTCCCATGATTGTCGACACTGTGATTTTCATCAAGGACGGCGAAATTCGGGAGATCTATTCGCTGAGGTCCATGGTCAGAGTTCCGTACGGCATGACGGAAGCGGACTTAGCGAGGCCGCTGATCGAGGTCTTGGACTTCGAGACGGGCGAGCCGCGCTACGAGATATATACATTTGGTGAGCAGGTCGTCGTTTCCGATCTGAGAGGGCAGATGCGTCCGAGGTTCCGGAGAAAACCAAGACGAAGGTGGAGATAAGCTACAACTCCCTAAGTATACTAAGGTTGTTGAAAATTTTCCTGAACCAACACGTTGGGAATACAACTCCCCCGTTGTACAACCCCCCAGTTGTTAAAAAGCAAACACATGTTTTCCACCTTATAAAGAACTTCCGCACAAATCCATAGCGGGAGTTGTGAAATCACGCTTTGACGGTTTAACAGAATTTGTAAGCAGGCGTGCTCGTGTCAAGCTACTTCGGCTGATCCTCGATAATGGGATGGCCCAATGCGAAGTTGCAGCTAGGATGGGGGTAACCCAACAGGCGGTGAGCAAGTGGTTGAACCCTCGCGAAACGCACCCCTGTAACAAGAATCTCGATCGCCTGCTCAAGCTAGCATGGGGGACAAACCCCGATCACACGCTTAGGATACTGAAACTGGAACTGAGTTCCTTCACGAGGCTTCTATCGAGCTTCGCCAAGCGTAATCATTAGCGATCACAACCCCCCAGTTGTATAATTCACAGTTATCAGAACGCGGTTGGTGTTACTTTCTAGGAATACAACTCCCCAGTTGTTACCTCGCGGAAGGCATGAATTGACGCTGGAGGAAAACGACTTCCGTGCTGTTCTTAGCGCGGGCATAAGCTTCGAGCGGCTCGTGGTTCAGCTCGAGAAAAGTTGGCCCCCACTTGAACTTGTTGAGGATTTCTTCCGC
>CAZESD010000024.1:0-12623 GCA_964514945.1 Hadarchaeota archaeon (SeqCode) | reverse complement strand
GCATAACCATTCCTGATTTTATGAAAGCAGTTGAGCGACAGACGGATGGGCAGATTAAGACTTCTGACTTCTATCCCGTCCCCTTCACGCTGCCGATTTCACGTTTCACCAGTGCGTACGCGGGCGGGGAGTTCGTGAAATTCACTTGTCACGAGCATTGTGGCGCTGCGACCTACGTTTTTGTCGAAGACGGGAAAATCATCCCGGTGACGCGGTTCGTGGACGTGGAGAAGCTCTTTGGGCTACTCGATAAATATGCAGCGGAGCTAAAGAAAGGAGGTTTTGCGGTTAAAGCAAGAGTACTAGCGAAGATGATTGAGAACGTGCCCGGCACCATTGACATGTCGAAGGCGCCAAAGGGCCTCGACCTTCCGAAAATCCTGCTCAAAGTCCTGAGCACCGGGAGCTATGACGCGCTGGTGGAGTTCCACGAAAGGGCGATTCTCTTGGCTTGTATGCATTTTCAAGATGCCTATAACTTTGATTTAGATCGCATAGAACGGTGCGGTATCCACTATGCCGTACCAGATGGGCGCATCATTCCATTTTGCACATACAACAGCATCCATCGCCCGGAAGTTGAGCGGAAGCTTGGGGTCCCGCTGAGCAAGAAGGGTCCAAAGTAAAGCTTTAATAGAGTAAATCGTTTGAATTAAGGTAGAAAATCATCTAGTAGATAGATTTAGAGGAGGGATTTTATGGCAAGCCAGTTAGGAGGACAGCAGATACTGATTTTGCCTGAGAAAGTTCAGCGCTACCTAGGGCGGGATGCCCAGCGTATGAACATCATGGCCGCACGGGTGATTGCTCAGGCAATACGCACCACTTTGGGACCGCGCGGGATGGACAAGATGCTCGTCGACAGCTTGGGTGACGTTACTATAACCAACGATGGCGTGACCATTCTGGAGGAGATGGACATTGAACATCCCGCGGCGAAAATGATGGTAGAGATTTCGAAGGCACAAGAGGATGAGGTGGGCGATGGCACAACTACGGCCGTGGTACTTGCGGGAGAGCTTTTGAAAATGGCCGAAGAGTTACTTGAGCAAGACATCCACGCCACGGTCATCGCATCTGGGTACCGGAAGGCAGCCGAGAAGGCAAATGAAATTTTGGATAAAATAGCGACTGGTGTTTCAAGAGGAGAAGACAAGATATTAAAAGAGATCGCCATTACCGCGATGAGTGGCAAGGGCTCTGAAGTACGAGGGGAAAAACTTGCTGAACTCTGCGTTAAAGCGGTTAAGCAGATCGTGGAGGAATTCGATGGCAAGCTCGAGGCGGATATCGATAACATCAAGATCGAGAAGAAGAGCGGGGGAGGTTCAGCCGATTCCCAGCTCATTCAAGGCTTGGTGCTCGACAAAGAGGTTGTCCACCCGAGCATGCCGAAACGTGTCGAGAAGGCGAAGATAGCCCTTCTCAATATGGCATTGGAAATCAAAGAAACAGAAACTAGTGCTAAGATAAACATAACCGATCCTGAGCAACTCCGGAACTTCCTCGAGGAAGAGCGACACATGCTTCAAGAGATGGTGGACCAAGTGAAGAAAACAGGAGCGAACGTCGTGCTTTGTCAAAAGGGCATCGATGATCTCGCCCAGCACTACTTAGCGAAGGCGGGAATCTTGGTGGTGCGGAGGGTCAAGGAGTCAGATCTAGAAAAGCTTGCGCGTGCTACCGGTGGAAAAATCGTTACGAATATCAAGGATCTCACGGCGAAAGACCTCGGGTTCGCGGCACAGGTGGAGGAACGCAAGATAGCGGGCGAAGAAATGATATTTATCGAGGGGTGCAAAGACCCGAAAGCTGTAAGCCTGCTCGTGCGCGGTGGCACCGAGCATGTAGTCGATGAAGCCGAGCGTGCGGTGCACGATGCTGTTTCGGTGGTTTCGGTTGCGGTAGAGGATGGCAAGATAGTAGCAGGCGGGGGTGCCCCAGAGATAGAAGCCGCGAAGGGACTGCGAGAATACGCTGGCACGGTGAGTGGACGCGAGGCACTTGCAATTAATGCATTTGCCGACGCGATTGAGGTCATCCCGCGGACCTTGGCGGAGAATGCTGGGTTGGACCCGATAGATATTTTGGTACAGCTGCGCGCGGACCACGAGAAAAAAGGTGGCAAGGATATCGGAATTGATGTGATAAGCGGGGAAGTGACGAACACCCTTAAGTTAGGCATCGTTGAACCACTTCGCATCAAGACTCAAGCAATTAAATCGGCAAGCGAAGTGACGGAGATGATCCTGCGGATTGATGACGTTATTGCTGCTGGAAAACTTGAGAAAGAGGCGATGGGACCTGGAGCTGGACCTCCACCTGGTATGGGGATGGGTGGCATGCCGCCGATGTGATGGGGGCTCGTCCATTTTTCCAAAAAAATGCACCCGCTTTGAGAAGGCCCGCATCGTGGGGGCCAGAGCTCTTCAAATATCAATGGGTGCACCTGTGCTCATCGAGGTGCCTGAGGGCGTGGGCAATCCCATCGACATTGCTCTATTAGAGTTCGAGAAGGAAGCGATTCCGATAACCATAGTGCGGAGATTGCCGGGCGAATCGGCGTAAGCAATGAAGACAATCGTTCAACCAGTTTTTATTTATTATTAGAAGTTTGTTTAAGTGCGTTTAAGATGATTTATTATTGGTGTCGAGGTGGGCGTCCAGCTTGGCGACATCGTGCTTAAGCAAAAGGTCGGGTTTGAAAAGCTTCGCGGGCGGGTAATTGCGATTGACGCGATGAACTCGCTATATCAGTTTCTTTCTATAATCCGGCAGCGTGACGGGGAGCTTCTCAAAGACTCTAAGGGTAGAGTAACCTCCCATCTCTCTGGCCTCTTCTATCGGACCGCGAACTTAATTGAGGCAGGAATCAAGCCGGTGTATGTGTTCGATGGGGAACCGCCTAAATTGAAGCTGCGCACCGTCAAGCAGCGTCGCGCGGTGAGAAAGGAGGCGGCCGAGGAGTGGGCAACCGCGCTCAAGGAGGGCAGAATTAAAGAGGCCAAGAAGTTTGCACAGCGTGCAGGGCGGGTGAACGAGCAGATGATTAAACAAGCGCAGACACTTTTGAGCTATATGGGGCTTCCTTGGGTTCAGGCGCCAGGGGAAGGCGAGGCCCAAGCAGCGCACCTTGTTCAGCGGGGCGATGCTTGGGCGGCTGCGAGCCAGGATTTCGACAGCCTGCTATTTGGAGCCCCAATACTCGTACGTAACCTGGCCATCACTGGGAAGCGGAAGCTACCGAGGAAGGATGTGTACATCGAGGTATTTCCAGAGGTAATCGAACTCCAGCCCCTCCTGAAGGAACTCGGGGTAACTCGAGAACAGCTCGTGGACATTGGCATCTTGGTTGGAACCGATTACAACGCGGGGGTAAAAGGGATAGGGCCGAAGAAGGCGCTTGAGCTCGTCCGCGAACACGGTTCCATCAAGCAACTTATGAAGACCGAACTTGGGGAAAAATTTGAGGTTGACCCGCTCGAGGTGAGAGATATCTTCTTGAAGCCGGATGTCACAGCTAAATATGAGCTGAAATGGGGAGACCCAGACCCAGAGGGAATTAAAGAGTTCTTGTGCGGGGAGCACGATTTTTCTGAATCAAGGGTTCAGACTGGTATCGATCGATTGCTCAAAGGGCAGCGTGAGCGGGAACAAGTTTCGCTCGAGAAGTGGTTTGGTTAGTCCTCAGCTTTCCACCCATATTCTCCGACCAGCGGCACGAAGGAGCATCCCCCTCGCTCCTCAATTTTGAGCTCCCCATTGTCGCGCTTCTCCGCAACCACCCAAGTCTGGAACATGTAGTGTTGGCCAACCGGTGCGCCCAGCTTCCCTTTGACTTTCAACTGCTTGAGGAGGGGCTTCGGTAGCTTTGGGGTACAAGCGGTTACGAGGATGCGGTTCCAAGGGGCCTCTTTTTCATAGCCGCATGTCCCATCTCCAACAACGACATGAACCCAGCCATATCCAGTTCGCTCGAGGTTCGCTCGTCCGAACTCAGCTAGCTCGTCAATCCGCTCTATTGAGAAGACTTTCCCCTTTTGCCCGACAATCTCGGCGATGAGGGCAGCGTTGTACCCAGAGCCGGTGCCTACTTCTAGCACTTTCTGCCCCACCTTGAGGTCAAGCGATTCCAACATGATGGCGATCATGCTGGGGGCCGAGATTGTCTGCCCGTGGCCTATCGAGAGTGGCTGATCGGCATAGGCGTAGTCCCGAATGTTTTCAGGGATAAATTCATGGCGTGGTACTTTTTTGAAAGCGTCGATGATATCTCGCTTGCTCAGGTAGCCCCATCGGATGAGGCGCTCAACCAACTCCTCGCGCTCCCGCTCGTGCATACAACCAAAATAAATTATCTTCCTTCAAGCTTAAGGGAGTGAGGGAACATGGGAGAAATCGTTGAGGTCATCACGGCTAAGGGGCATCCACGGGTCACGGCGAGGCACCCAACAACATTGATGATCACGAAGGATAAGGAAGTTGGTCCTAAGGGAGATTGCATAATCGCGGTTGCAGCGAGCAAGGGGGCTGCCGAGTTCAGCGATGATTTTAGAAAAGCCGTTAGGTCGGGCGCGGCAGTTACCATCACAATTGAGGCCGGTGGCAGCGTGGAGAAAGTTCACGCTTTTGGACATCCTTCATTAACTCTAGAACATCCTACCGATTTGGTGGTCAGAAAAAGCAAGTTCATTTGTGGGCGCACGCTCGCGATTAGAGCAGACAAAGCAGCGGCGGGTCTTTCTAGGAGTTTCGTGAGTAAGCTGCAATTCCCCATGAGCGTGAGAGTGGTGATAGGGGTAGCATCACCGTAGTTCATCGGGGAGAAGATTAGGGATCCCGTCCACGATGGGGTAGCGTCTCTTGCAACTAACGCAAACCAGCTCGTTACCTTTGAGTTCAACATCGCGCTTGCAGACTGGGCACGCCAGGATTTTTAGCAGTTTTGAATCGATGGTTTCTTTCGGCACGCGGATCGCCTTAATTAAGTCGATTTAGGAATACTTAAACCGTTTTATGAGATGATGGGACTGGAGGTTTAAAGTGACTCGAACCAAGAGATTCGCCACCCGGAGGACTCTACTCTTCGCTATTTTCGTTGTCGTGATAGTTGCGATAGCAGCATTACTTTTTGCACGTGAGGATCTTTACGCGATGTTTCAGGCCTTGGGCAGAGCCAACCCAATACTAGTGATTTTAGCTTTTGGTGTTTACCTTCTTGGTGTGGCCTTTTGGGCGGGTCGTTGGAATGTGACACTTTCAAGGGTTGGACATCAGGTTGGCCTGCGCAACCTTTACGTGGTAATTTTAGGTGGGATTTTCATCAACAACGTTACGCCATTCACATATTCTGGTGGTGACCCAGTCGCGCGAGCATATTTGCTGAATAAAACTCAGCGAATTTCATACTCATCCGGCTTTGCCACGATTTTGGGCGAGTTTATATTGGATTTTCCAGTTTTCCTTTCATTTGTGATGATTGGACTATTGCTATCTATCGAATGGACGCCCATTTGGCCAGCATTGGTGATCATGATGTTCTGGGCCGCTATCATTATCGGCTGGAGTTCGATTTTTTGGCGCGTTCTACGCGGCAAGATGGCAGCGGCACGCATTGGTGGGCTTGTGGCGCGTATCATGGGGCTTTTCCGCAGGCCCGCAAATAAGACAAGGATAACTAGAGGAATCAAAAAGTTCTACGCAGAGGCCGAGGGCATTATAAGCAGTCGGAAGGTAGCATTTTACGTTGTAGCATTTTCGGCGATTTTATGGATATTTGGGATCACAAGGTTGTTTGTAATTTTCAAAGCGCTTGAGTATGGGTATACCCCCCCCTTGGCGATGTTGGTGTTAGCCACGACGTTACCGTGGATGGCAGGCTTGATCCCACTCCTGCCCGCCGGAATCGGTACGGTAGATGTAGCTATGATTTTAATTTTCATGAAATTCATGCCGCCGCAGCTTTACCCAGTCGCGGCCGCTGCATGGGCCGTCGAGCGAGCGATTTCGTTTGTTTTCGGCACAGCGGTCGGAGCGGGCGCGCTATCCTACTTGGGTGTTCGAGTTTGGACAAAGTAATTATGCGTGGAATTTTGAGTTAAATTAAAAGTAGGATGCAGACTATCGCGAGAATAATCTTTTAGAACCCCGCGTATAACCCCACCCATCGTAAAGCTAGCACGGTGCACGCTATAACGAGGGACAATCCCTCAACGGCCAGTGTTTTTTTGCTTGTCAGGTAAGTCCAGAAATCGTATGGGAATACAGGGATCCCATAGAACTTTTTGCTGAAGGGGTAAAGTAACAGCCTGCCCTTCTCGTCGAAGCACTCCATCAAGATGTGCAAGATGCCCCCCAACGAGAATGATATTGCGATGGTTAAGCTACTAGCGACCGCGAAATAATCGAGGAGGAGGTACACAAATGGGAGGAGTATTAGGTAAAATAATGGGGTGTGGAGGACGCTTGCGGCGTGAAATTCAGCCAAGGCGTTTTTTGGCGTTTTTTTCCTAAGCAAAGTTGGGAAAACATCAAAGTTAGGCGCCCCGCTGCCAAGAAGCAGTGCGAGTAGACTTATGTGATTTGGAAATAGTCCGTAGAGGATAAGCGGGATAGTCGCGTGGGCAATCATCATTTTCTCAGCTCCTGCGCCATTCTAACCACGGCGGTAATGAATAGGGAAAGAAATGGTATAATTATAGCAAGCGTGTAGATCCCCAGCTCATAGATGACTAATCCCAGCACTATGAGACCCATCGAGATCCAGATGGCTACGTACGCCCAGTTTGCTCGAATCCATTTCTTTAAGTTCACCCTCATGGATTGCCCAATCGAGATGTTGTTAGAACGTTTTAAATGTAGCCCACAAAGGATTTCTGGAGGTCCAAATGAGAATTCTGCACGTAAACCCTTTTTTCTCCCCTTACCTAGGTGGCACGGAGAATTACATATTTGAGTTATGTAAGCGCTTATCCAAGGAGAATTCTGTGAGCATCATCACTTCTAGGTTGCCCCGGACAAAGAAAGAGGAAGTGGTGGTGGGAACAAAAGTATACAGGATGAGGGCCCTTATCCTTAGAAAACTCCCAGCTTTCCTCCCTCCTCCATACTCTATCCCATTCTTTTTCCCCCATCATTTTTTCAAAGTGTGTAAAAAGGAAAAACCCGATATTATCCACTTGCACAACCGATTTTTCCTAAGCTTCTCATCGACAGCCATATGGAAAAAATTTTTGAGTAAGCCGCTTTTCCTCACGCTGCACAATGCTCGCACAGTGGGGATAAGCAAGGAGATCGATAGAGCAGGGCAACTTTTCGACGATTTGGTAGGCAATAGAGTGATGAGACGGGCAGATAAAATTATTGCAAACAGTAAATGGACTTTAGAGGCCACAGTTCCAAAAGATTACCCCCGCGAGCGGACAGAGGTCATTTTCAACGGAGTTAGCACGAAAAAATTCAAGAAAATTAAAACAGATTTGAAGGACGAGCTTGGTTGTGAGTTCCTTTCCACAACCGTTTGTAGGCTTATCCCCCAGAAGGGAGTCGAGTACTTGATAAAGGCCATAAAGGAAATCAAACGCGATTTTAAGGCGGTGGTAATAGGCAGAGGACCAGAACTAGAGAGGTTGAAAGCATTAGCAAATAAATCCGGGGTCGAAAAAAGGGTTATTTTCGTGTCTCAGCCTATCCCCCTAAGAAAATTGATAGAGTATTATTCCGCGAGCGATTTTTTCATTTTGCCTTCCTTATGGGAGCCTTTTGGAATCGTTTTGCTCGAGGCGATGGCGTGTGAAAATCCAATCATCTCTACAAAAGTCGGCGGTATCCCAGAGGTAGTTTCTGATTGTGGCTTGCTTGTTGAACCGCGCAGCTCCGAGCAAATAGCAGAGGCGGCGATTAAGTTAATCGATGACGAAAAACTTAGAAAAAAGTTGTCGAGGAAAGCGAGAGAGAGAAGCGAAAAAGTTTTTGATTTTGACGTTACAGCGGGAAAAGTTGAGCGGAGTTACAAGAATTATCTCGGGGGAACACAGTGAAAACCGATGCTGATACAACAATAACACGGCAATTCATAGACGAAGCCCATTAAAATCCATATGGCAACATACATGCTGTTTGTCCTAATTCACTTTTTCAAGTTCACTCTCATGTCAATCAACTGATGTGTGGGGAGAAAATTGTTATAACCCTTACCATGTCCTCTTTATTAGTGGGTGGCAAGGTGTTGAATCGAGCTTCTAGGGTGCTTATAACTGGTGTCGCGGGCTTTATGGGTAGCCATCTCGCGGAAAGGGTACACTCCCTCGGTCTTGAGGTGGTTGGGTTAGACGATTTTTCTAATGGTTACCTAAAGAATCTTTCAAACCTCAAGAAAAGCAAGCATTTTGAGCTAGTTAAGGGAAATATTCTGAACGTGGAAGATTTATCAAAGTCATCTAAAGATGCAGACATGGTTTTTCACTTCGCTGCCCAGTCAAGCGTTCCAAAGTCGACCGAAGACCCTACACGGGATTTTGAGATAAATGTTCAGGGCACGCTTAACGTGCTCAAGTATGCGAGAAAAGCCGATATTGGAACGGTGATCTTCGCTAGCTCTTCGACGGTCTACGGAGACGCGGCACTCCCCACGCTTGAGGATCACCCTCTTCTGCCGATTTCAAACTATGGCGCGTCTAAAGCAGCGGGAGAAGTGTATTGTTCGTCCTATTCTGCTTTGTACGGGCTGAAATCCGCGAGCCTTCGGTTTTACAACATTTTTGGCCTGCGCTCGAGGAAGGGTGCGATGTTTGACATTTTGCAGAAGCTTCAGAAAAATGACAAAAAACTTGAGGTTCTTGGAACAGGAGCTCAGACAAAGGACTACCTTTACATCGACGACGCGATCGAGGCGATCACGCTAGTGGCAGCAAAGGGGAAACTTTCAGGTGAGGCGTATAATGTCGGTTCGGGCGAGAATCACAGCGTGAAAGAAATAGTGGAAAAACTGCTTGGGGTGCTGGGTTTGGTAAGAAAAACTAAGACTTTCTACACTGGGTTTTCATGGCATGGCGACGTGCAGAAAACGCTCGCTGATATTTCAAAGTTAAAAAAATTGGGCTTCGATCGAAAAGTTGGGTTCGATCGGGGGTTAAGTGCTTTTGTGGATTGGTACAAGGCAGAATACGGAGGAGTTAGTACAAGGTGAACTGGCACAGAAGGCATCGGGATGAATATTTGCTTGGTGAACGCATTTTTCCACCCTTACACTGGCGGAACTGAAAAGCACATGTACGAGTTGTGCAAGAGGATCGCCAGAAAAGAGGATGTTTTTGTTTACACCTCGCGTATCATGAATGTTACGACGAGTTTTATTCAGTTAATTTAAGGTGCGATTAAGGGTCTGTCTTGTTCTTTACCTGATTGCAGTGTATTTTTCCCTGTACTTGAGTTTTTGCTTTTTTAACACATACAACTTAAAATAGCCATCGAGAAATTCAACTATGTTACGCACATAGGATTTTAAGCCAAAATTAACCCTGCGTGTGCTACTTGTAACATACAAATCGCGCGCCCAAACAAGCTTCCCGTGTTTTCGCGCCCTGTTTGCAATCTCATTATCCGCGAGCTTCTCCAGGTTTTCATTAAAACCGCCAATCTTTTCAAAAAAGTTCCTGCGAAAACTAGTGTTTGCTGCTTGGTATTGATAAAAATGGAATAAGCGTGCTGTTAGCAGCGGCAAGAAATCACAAGTGAAAAAATACATTACGCGGTGCTTCAACTGTTTTGAATCAGGGCTCAGTGGGCCCCCAACACCCATCACACTCTTGTTTTTGTAACATTTAGAAAGCCTTTCTAAGTAATCTTTGCGTATTGCTGCGTCTGCGTCAATAAAACACAAGATGTCTCCTTTTGCATGACGTGCGCCCTCGTTTTTTGCTTTGGCGAAACCACTTGGTTTTTGTTTAATTATTTTAGCTTTGATTTTTTTTGCTATATCAACTGTTTTGTCCTTGCTATACCCATCAACCACTATTATTTCATAATCTTTGCATGTTTGGTTTTTTATCGATTCTAAGCATCGACCAATGTATTTTTCTTCGTTTAGTGTTGGGATAATTATTGATATCTTCACATTTGTCACCATAATACCCCAAGAAGCACTTTATAACAAGCTACTGTAAAGCTTCTCCAATTTATTTGTGCAGTTTTCTATTGAAAATCGACGTCCGGACTTCAACGCATCAACGCGCATCCTCTTCGGTGGATCGAACGATGATAGGATTTTTGAGAGTTCCTCAGGGTTCCCAGGTTCAAAAAGATAACCGTTTTTTCCGTTCTTTACCATCTCGGGTATTGCCAACGAGTTCGCGCCAATCACAGGACAGCCACAGGCCATAGCCTCCGCCACGACCACCGCTTGAGTTTCGCTTGTCGATGCTATTACAAATGCGTCCGCCGCCGAGTAGTAAATCGGTTTCAATTTTTCAGGGACATATCCCGTGAAGGAAACTTTTTTCTGGAGGCCAAGCTTCCTCCTAAGATTTTTGAGAGTCCGTTCAGCCGGCCCTCGGCCAGCGATGATAAATTTTGCATTAACATCTTTGCACGCTTGAAGCACGACATCAATGTTTTTCTCGAATCCAAGCCTACCGAGCATTAGGAAAACTTGCTCAGCATCGATTCCAAGTTTTTTCTTAGCTTTTTTCTTCTCGATCGGCTTGAAGAAGTCGAGGTCGATGCCGGTAGGCACAACGGCAATTGATTTCTTGATTTGGTGTTGTAGCAAAATCTTCTTCAACGCGTTGCTGGGGGCGATGATTTTGTGGCATCGATTGTAGTAAAATTTGCAGTACTTCCACGTGATTCTCCTGAGGACCCCACGCCCAAATCTAAAGAGGTATCGAACGTATTCAGAGAGCATTGTATGAAAGGTGGATACTGGAGGTACGCCCTGCTGTTTCGCAACTCTCAGCCCAAAAACGCCAAGCGAAAATGGACCGTGGGTGTGGACGATATCGAGTTTTGGGAGGCTGCCGCTGCCTCGGGGGACTGCAATCTTGAACTCGGGATATGGTCTAAAAGTTACGGATGGGTATGAGCGCACTACCATCCCGTGATGCTCCTTCACGTTTGATCGGGGGCAAAAGACGAAAACTTCATGCCCTTTTTTTACGAGTTCCGGACCGAAGCTCAGGATCGAGGTAACCACCCCATTTCGCTGGGGCAGGAAGGTATCGGTGAAGAAGCCTATTCGCATTTAATCACCTTGGTTGGAGACATCAGGCAGTTGTTTTGCCCTAGGCATTTATTCCCCACAAGTTAGGTATTTGCGAGCGAGGGTAAAAACCACATCAGGTGACCAAATGACAGGCATGTTCCTGTGCGGAGGGTTGAGCAGGCGCATGGGAGAGTTCTTCATCATGGCTGGTTATAAGCGATGAGGTAGTCGCTGGGAGAAGATCAGTTGCAAGTTTGTTTGCAAGTCCTGATGGCGTGATCCAAATGAGGAAATTTACCCAGCGAAGGGCTTTGCTGTTCGCTCTCTTCTTCATCGTGATTATTGCACTGGCGGCAGTATATTTTGCCCGCGAGGACCTTTACGCGATGCTCAGCGATTTGGGCGAGTTAGGCTATCTAGGTGTTTTTCTGCTCAGCTTCATCGGTGCCGCATCTGTTATAGTTCCAATTCCATACACCGTAATTTTGTTAACCATCAGTGCACCACAATTCGGTTTTAATCCCCTCCTGCTCGCCATTGTTGCTGGTCTTGGGGCGGCGGTGGGCGAACTCGTGGGTTATGGACTAGGCTATGCTGGCAGACGAGTCGTGGGTAAAAAGTACGACCGCCGTTTTAATGCTATGTTAAAAATTTTCGATCGTTTTGGAATGCCAGCAGTTTTCATCTTCGCCTTGACACCTCTGCCAGATGATATCCTCTTCATCCCGCTTGGTCTGATGCGCTACAACCTCTGGAAAGTGTTTATCCCATGCGTGTTAGGGAAGTTCCTCATGTCTTTGATTATCACTCACGTCGGGGTCGCAGCGGGAGCAGTATTTGCGGAAGGAGGAATGATAATTGCCGTGATAACGACAATTTTGCTTGCCTTAGTCGTCATCGCAATGTTTAGAATCAATTGGGAAAAGCTTGTCGAAAAATACTTATCCTAAAAAAGTTAAGCAGCGGAATTCTAATTCTTGCTTTAAGTAATTTTTTCGGCTAAAAAAAAGAACATTCAAGCGATTGGCTTGAAGCGATTCTTTAGGCGGTCCAGCACTTGCGGCAGCGTTGTGTACTCCATCTCATCCGGGCCAAGCCTAGCTGGCATGAATTCTCCTTGGCGTCTCAGATAATCGGCCATTTCATTCGCTGTAGCCCTAGCCTTATCGAACGCTGGGTCGTCAAAGAGGTCTGCCGGTTCATTCTCGTTTACCCCCACTATATGCCCGTTTGAGACCTGGAAACCCAAGGCAACAACCCTTGGAGGTCCATCGAAAAAGGTGCATTTTGCATCCTTCAGACTAACTGGCATCAAAGGCCCATGATGGCTCCCCCTCATCCAGCCAGCTACAAGGTGAGGCATGCCGAAAGGCGCCAATACTTCGCCTACGGACGGCAAGCCGTGTTGTCCTCTTACAATGCA
>CAZESD010000023.1:0-13842 GCA_964514945.1 Hadarchaeota archaeon (SeqCode) | reverse complement strand
GCACTCTCGGCGGTTGCGGCCACGGAGGCTCCGATTAAGTTCATAGGTGTCGGTGAACACCTAGATGATCTCGAACCTTTTGTGCCTGAGCGCTTTGTGGCTCGCCTGCTCGGGATGGGCGACATTGAGACATTGCTGAAGCGGATTGAAGAGACCGCAAAGGCCGAAGAAGTGAAGCCCGCCGATATGAAAGCAATCCTCGCGGGCAAGCTCACCCTACAAGACGTTTACAGCCAGCTCGAGATGATGGGTAAAATGGGCCCCCTCAAGAAGCTTATGCAGATGATCCCGGGACTAGGGGTAGCTATACCTGAAGAACAGATGCGCGTGGGAGAGGAGAAATTAAAGCGTTTTAAGGTGATCATGCAGTCAATGACTCCTGAGGAACTCGAAAACCCGAAGGTGCTCAACGCCTCACGGATTCGCCGAATAGCCCGAGGCTCGGGTACTGGCGAGACAGATGTTAAAGAATTGCTAAAACAATATGAGTTCATAAAAAAGTTGATTAAAAAGATGATAAAAGGGCGGGGGCCAAAATTCGGCCCGTTTGCGAAGCTCATAAAACAATTACCGAAGGAAATATCTAATAATTTCGAGACAAAGGGAGCTGGCGGAAAAGGTTCTTAAGCGAGGGCGAGTAGTTTAGGTGTGCTAGGAGAGCCTATTGCTTATGGTGTTACCATGGCTAAAAGGTCGAAAGGTTATCGAAGCAAGAGCAGAGGAAAGCTCACCAAGCATGTCCGTGAGCGCGGGCTTTCACCTGTGAGCCGAGTGATTCAAGAGCTTGGGCCTGGCACGAAGGTTGCAATCATCCTTGACCCGGGCGTCGCGAGGGGGCAGCCCCACCCACGGTACCATGGCAGGACTGGTGTTATTCAGGAACGTTGTGGGCGAGCTTACGTGGTCGAAATCAGGGATGGGGGGTCCATCAAAAAGGTTATTTCCCGCCCAGAACACCTTAGAACGGTGGGGACAAGATGATAGGAAAGGAGGTAACGGGTGAAAAACCCGTGCCATTGGCTAAAGTGCTTGAAATCCTCGAAAAACAAAAAAAGCAAGGAGAGCTGGAGTACGGGCAACGGCTCACCTACGATTATGCACAAAAATTTGCGAAGTTGGATGTCAAAAAAACAGAAGAACTGGTCGGTGAATTGCTCAAGCTCGAGAAGATAAGGGAACATCAAGCAATTGCACTCGTTGATATGATGCCCGAGAGGAAAGAGGATGTGGAACTCATTTTCGCGAAAGAACGAACGAGGCTTGAAGAAGAAGACATCAAGAAAATTTTAGAGCTAATCAACAAGTACAGGAAGTAGTTCCTAGTTAGTTGGAGGCGTGTGTTCTTGGTCGATAAGAAGTATGAGGACCGAGGCATAGTATTGGATTTCCTGCCTAATGGGAACCCGGGCGATCCTAGACCAATTCATCTACGTGAGCCCATAGCTCAAATTCTTGGCGACACGTTTTTCACCCTGCTTGAAATCGTCCCCATAACAGGAGTGACATTTACTCCTCACGAACGCGTTTTTATAGGCAAGGGCGGGCGAGACAAAGTCGAACGGATCAAACGCCGCGTGGGTTACGAGGAGCTCACAGCTGCGGCAAAAGCAGAGCTGCCGGTTGCCATAGAGGGACTGGTCAACGAGGCCCCAGAACGGTTCATAGAGTTCTTCAATCGCGCCGCGCCTCTGACCACGCGCTTCCACCAACTCGAACTCATCCCAGGGATAGGGAAGAAACTTATGTGGGCGATCATCGAAGAACGGAAAAAGGGCTTCTTCGCGGACTTCGAGGATTTGGATAAAAGGGTAAAGGGGTTGACCAACCCGAAAGGCCTGATTGCGAAACGGATAATCATGGAGTTAGAGGGCGCCGACAAATACCGCGTCTTCGTGCGTCCACCATCTAGAAGGGCTTCCGCCGAGGGCGAGGCACCTTAGCTATCAGGTAGCTAACGAATGCTATCACCGGGATTATCTCGAGGCGTCCGACTAGCATTTGAACTGTCATGCTTATCTTCCCTACCAAGGGCATTGCTGCTGAAGTTATCCCCACAGATAAGCCAACGTTTCCTTGGGCCGAGGCCGACTCAAATACCGAATTAATGGCTGGGTTGCCCACTGCCATCAGCACTATTGCACCGCTTACCAGCACGATAATGTAGAGAAATGCGTAAATGGCTGTTTCCATCATCTCCTGTTCGTTGTAAATCCTACCCGATATTTTCATCGGCACAACTGCCCGCTCCGGGAGAAAGCTTCGCTTAATCATCCAGTGGACCGCCTTAACGATAATCACGGTTCGGATGAGCTTGATTGCACTCGAGGTTGAACCATACCCGCCACCTATAACCATGAGAATCGTGAGCAGGCCCTTCTGGGGATCTCCCCACATTGAGAGGGTGGCCGTGGAGAAGCCCGTTCCCGTCAGGGCAGAAGAGGATTGAAATAACGCGTCCCGCAACCCCACGCTCCACACAAGCAAAAGCGTAGCCAGCGCTATCAGCACGAGCATCAGCCGAACTTCGATGCTTTGGAAGAGTTCCCGCCAGTGCCCGGCCATGACTCTTCGGTGGATCGCGAAGCTGACTGCACCAGCCATCATTATCAAAATTGTAACTGCAAGCACCGGGGAGCCATACCCAGCGAAACTCACGTTACGCACACTGAACCCGCCAGTGGCAATTCCCGTCATCGAGTGGTTAACCGCCTCGAACAGAGAAATATTGGGTGCCCCTGCGAAGTATAACCCAACAATGCCCAGAATAGTAAGTAATAAGTATATCTTCCATAAGGAACGAGCGGTTTCTCGAATGCTTGGCTCGATGCGTTCGGCTCGCGCCTCAGCAACGTACATCTTTCGAGCTGCTTTCCCCGCGCCGATGAGAGCTGCTAAGAAGAGAACGATCACACCCATGCCGCCCACCCACTCGGTCAGACTGCGCCAGAAAAGGATGGTGGGTGGGACTACTTCGACATTAGAAATCATTGTTAGTCCCGTGGCCGTGAAACCAGACATGCTCTCGAAGTAAGCGTCCTCGACTGGCATGCTGTTACCGAAGATGTAGGGTATCGAGCCGAATGCCGCGAAGATGATCCAACCTAAAGCGACAAGCACCATTGCCTTGCCCAAGGTTATATCCGTAGGCTGAAAACGCCGCCTAATGAAAAACCCCAGCACGAAGACGATGACTGCTGGGACTATGAAATATGGGAGCAAGTAGGTTTCGTTGGCCAGAAACGCCACTGGAGTCGGCGCCAACATCACCGCGCCTAGGGAGAGCAAGATGAAACCTAGGAAATGTAGCACTTTTCAACCCCCAGCGGTATACCCTTGCCGAAAGTGTGTGAACTACCACCTTTAAAAAGGATGGCTTCTGGGGTCGGACACTGAGCGACACTCCACTGTTCATAGTTCAATGCCTCAGTTACGGGCTGGTTCACGACAGCCCCTACCTTGGAGACCTGCCCCAAGGCTCGTCTGCCTATGTTGAAGGCACCATTCCTGTCTGCATTTTCAAGCAGACTGCACTGGGGACACTCGAACAACCCGTGATGCCTGCCACTTCTCACGCCAATCGTCCCGCATCTCCAGCACTGTTGCGAGGTGTAGGCTTCACTAACCTCGACTACCTGAATGCCGCACCAGTTCGCCTTGTATTCGATGTATCGTCGGAGCTTCCAGAATGGCCAAGAGTTCAGCTTTCGGTTGAACTGTCTGCTTCTGCCGTTGCGTCTGATGCCCTTCAGGTTTCCAATTGCTATGACTGCATTCAACTTTTCAGCCTCGTCCACGATATCCTTAGCAATCTTGTGTAGTTGGTCGTTCACGATGCAACTCTCCTTAACACCGATTCGCTTTACCACTTTTAGCAGTTTCTTTCGCTCCAGCTTTCGCCGCAGGTGGAAAAAGTGCCCCCTCACTCGCCTCAGCTTCCGCCCGTAGAAGTGGGTCTTGCCCGACTGGATGTCCACAGAACACGCCACATGTCGGATCCCCAAGTCCACAGCGAGAACTGAGGAGTAGGATGTTTTAAGTTCGATCTCTCGTTTCACGACAAGGTGCAAGAAGTATTCTCCATTTCGTCTGAGCAGTTTGGACTCGCAGATTTCGAGATCAGCAGTAATTTCGCAATGGGGTTTGATAGCAACCCAGACCCCGCCACGACGGAGCTTGACTGGGATGCGAACCCAGTAGCAGGCGATTTTGGTGTCGCGCCGCTCGACTCGAATGAGATCTTTTCGGATGGAGAGAGGATATTCTCGCTTAGGCTTGATGCTCTTGTAAAACCGCTTTGCCTGTTGCTTGTTCGCGGAGTAAAGTTCAATGCTGGGATCGCCTTGAAGGAACCGCTGGAGCTCTTCGTATTCATGGTCGAGCACTTGGTGCTTGACATTGGTCAGCCCTACGACTTTTGCTTTGATAGTCTTTTGTATTTCCATTGCGAGCACCAATTCCCATTCGGCTACATTCGCGTCTAAGTGATTTTTGGGGAGAGAGGTCGGCGAAAGTAATTTATAAAGTTTATAAAGTGGGTGGTTTTCATCCCCTCCGTAAATGAAATGTCCTGACTAATCCAGAGCATCCAGCCCCCACAATAGAATAATTAAATATTTTCTCCAGAGAATTCCTGAAGCACCTCAACCAACGCGGTATCGAAACCCTTTTCATCCTTGGGTCTAAACTTCCGTGATAGCCTCTCACGCACGCTTTTGACGAGTTCTACAACTTGTTCCTGTTTATATTCCCCATTCACCACGCGGTTAATCACTGATAGCTCTCCTCCGGCCTCGAGGGCCGCAACCATGCCCCGCAGCGCCAGCAGGTAGCCTCGCCCGAACTCATCGTTGAAGTCAACTCTGCTCTTGATTTGCTCAAGCCATTCCTTGGCCTTTTTTGTATCCTTTTCCCTGAGGGTCTGGACGAAAGTTTTTAGATCCAATTCCATGTGATCACTTAGATTTTAAACCAAAAGTTAAGAAAACTCTCAAGGCTATAACGGTTTCCGATACGATACGGAAACTCATCGTGAAAAAGCACGGGCTGATAACCATTAAGCATATGCCACATACAGCATTTCTCGTGGCAGAGGCGGTCGAGAGTGTCGCAAGAGTGGCTTACCTCACTCGCGGATTGTTTCCAAAACGCTGAGGGCGCTCCATATCGTCGTTCGGGTGTGGATGGGCATATTCGGGTCATTGCTTATCTCGTCAAGTATCATCGTCGCAGAAGAAGCCTTGAGCACTGAATCGCCCTCCTTTTTCAACAGGGCATTCTTAGCTTCGTTAGCAGCTCTTCGAATGTTGCGGGGGACTGAAGTGTCCTCTGCCACGCGCGCCATAATTTCCGCTACCTGCCTTAGCTTGATATCTGAGGACACGGTTATCACCCGTTCGCATATCCAATCCACTTAATTTTAAGGGGGGGCCTCATAAAGAGTTTGGGGTCAGATGCAAGACGAAAGGATAGCTAAAATGACGGAGATGCTCCTCGGCGGGGGGAAAATGCTTTCGGTGCACTGCGGCACCTGCAAGGGGCCCCTCTTTGAGTTTAAGGGGAAAGTCGTCTGCCCTGTTTGTGGAGAGAGAACCGAAGCCGCGAAAGCTGAAGCTAAGCCCCAGGCTGCCCCCACCGAGAAAGTTGAAGGCATCCTGCGTGCCAAGCTAAATGCGCTCGCTACTCAGCTCGAAAAGGAAACCGACTACGTCAAGACCTTAGAGCTGCTCGATCGCATTAAATCTATCCTTGAAGTACTCGAAAAGTTGAAAGAGGGGTGAAAACTTGCGAAGGGAGGAAATCCTCACGGCGCTAAGAGAGGCCGGAGTCGCGCTCACCATCGAAGAACTCTCTCAGCAAACTGGAATCGACATCGCCCACCTACGGGTCGATCTCTTCAGACTGGCTGAGGAGGGAAAGGTCGAGCGCAGACAGCGGGAAAACAAGCCCACTTGGACGATAAAGGTAGGCACAGCCCTAGATCGGCGCTACGAGAAGCTCTCTAAAAAATATGTTCCGTGATTTGGTTGCTCTGGCTCGACCTCGCTAAAATTCTCGCGGCCGGCGTCGTGCTTGGCCTCGTAGTCGGCAAGCTCGTTGTGTTGAGGCCCTCCTACCTCGAGCGAATACGTCCACGCCATTGGCTACCCATCGCGCGCAGAATGCGAAGGCGGGAGTCGATTAGGCTTATCTCAATTGCACTTGCATTTACCGCTGCGGCGCTCATCGTGGCGATCATAGTGGGGAATATCCTTCATGGAGCGGGAGTGGAGCTGTACTCAGAGGAGGAGTACCCCTTCGCGGCGCTCCAACAGCAGTATCCGTTGTTGTTGCTCGTGGTGGTCAACTTGCTGCCGATCTTTGAGGAGTGGATATTCAGGGGGATTCTACTTGAGGAAGTGGCACGACGAACTCGCTCGAAATGGATCGGGGTGATGGTTTCGGCCCTCATCTTCGCCGCGTTCCACCTCTCAAATCCTGGTACTTATCCCGCGTTCGCGATACCTTTGCTCGGAGCGGGGCTCCTGCTCGGGATCTGCTATCTGGTAAGCGGACTGGCTGGAGCGATTATAACCCATAACGCTTACAATTCAATTTTAGTGGTCCTCTGGGCCATAGGTGTATGAACTTTTATGGCCGCTTTACTGCGATGATTGCCTGCCCGATAGAGATGCCACCATCACCCGGGGGCAGAAGCTCGTGTTGGACAAATCTCAACCCAGCTTTCTCGACTTCCCTGCGCGCCGCTGCAGTGATTGCCCTGTTGTAGAATACCCCACCTGACCCTCCAACGACCTCAATCCCCTTAGAGGAAGCTGCATCGATAGCGACTGACGCCAACCCCCGAGCGATAGCTCGTTGAGCCGCAGCCGCGATGTGCCCACGGGAAACTCGTGCTCGAAGAGCATCGAGCACATCCACAAGCAACCGAGATGTGTTGACGACCACCACCCCGCCGACCTTTTCGATCACGGGTTCTAGTCTCACTTCTCCGGCGTCCCTCTTGCTCGCAGCCGCCTCCAGCTTGATCGCAGGCTCACCCTCGTAGGTCCGTTCGTCGCAAATCCCGAGCAGGCAGGCGATGGCATCGAGCACCCTGCCGCAGCTGCTCGTTTGGAACACATTCAAATCGCGCTCGAGTTGGCGAATGACTATGTCAATCTCCCGCTTCCCGCGTCTGAAGCTACTCGCACAGAACTCGTCCAGAACCCGCTCAAGCTCCTCACGCCCGAGCTGCTGCCAGAGGATGCCTGCAATCATGCGCGCTGGAAATCTCGTCGCCAAGTCACCCCCAGGCATACGCTGGCTCATTAGCCCGCCCACACGTTTGAACGAGTTCAGATCTGCTAACATGATTTCACCACCCCATATCGTACCATCTGGACCATATCCAACACCATCTGCAGCGATGCCGACGAACTCGCTCAGACCACATTCTGCCATCAGGGTGGCAAGGTGAGCGTGATGATGTTGGACGGCGAGGGTTCTTGCTCCGAGCTTCTTTGCCATCCGCGGTGCGATCCTTGTCGTTGCATAGTTGGGGTGTAAATCGTGGACAACTATGTCAACTGAGTCTGAGTTCAAAAGATGCATAAGCCGCTCAACAGCTGATTGCATGTATTTGAGGGTTTCCACTTTTGTGGTGTCGCCTATATGTTGACTGGGGAAGCACCGGTCGCCCGTCAGAACCGAGCAAGTCACATTGAGCTCCGCCCCCACTGCGAGCACTTTTTTATCACTCGTGAAAGCGAGCTTCACGGGCTCCGGCACGTAGCCTCGCGATCGCCTCAAAAATGCTGGCTTTCCATCGACCTCCTTGATCACCGAATCATCACATCGGTTGACGATTAGCCGATCATGAAGTAGGAAGTAATCGACGCCCCCGCGCAGCTTCCTGAAGGCTTCAGTATTATCTATTATCATCGGCAACCCAGCGACATTTGCGCTCGTCATGACGTAGGCCGGATCTTTGCCGTAGCTCAGAATGAGGTGATGAATTCCCGAGTAAGGAAGCATCACGCCTACCGAATCCAAGCAGGGCGCCACGAGCTCTGAAAGCATGCAATCGCTAGAGCGTTGGAGCACGACTATCGGCCGTCGAAAGGATGTCAGCAACTCAATTTCGGCTTTACCGACCTCTGCAAAAGTTCGGATTGTCCTAATATCTCTGGACATTACCGCAAATGGTTGCTGAAAGCGGTTGAATGCCTTCCGTATGTGTGCGAGTACCCCATCCTCGGTCGTTTTCGATGCTATGTGAATTCCCCCTATTCCCTTGATGGCGACTACGCTACCCCCATCGAGCAGACGCGCTACCTCACGCAGCGGTTCGGGTACATCAATGGGATTACCTTCTGCATCGTAGAGCTTCATCCGGGGGCCGCAGATAGAGCAACACGTTGGTTCTGCGTGGTATCGTCGGTCGGGTGGATCCTGATACTCATGGAGACAATCGGTGCAGAGAGGGAAAACTTTCATTGAAGTTCGAGGGCGGTCGTAGGGTAGCCTCTCGATGATGGTGAAGCGAGGGCCACAGTTGACGCAGGTGATGAAGGGATAACTATAGCGCCGGTCGCTTGGGTCGAGCATCTCGTGTAGGCAATCGTCGCAGAGCGCGAGGTCGGGTGGCACTACTGAAGGGAGCCCTAAGCCGGTCATTTCACTCGGCACTACCCTAAAAATAGCGAATTCGTTGGTTGGGTTCTTCCACACGACTTGGGTATCATCGATTCGCGCGAGCGGAGGTTGCTCGGGACATAGCAAGTTGACAAATTTTTCGATTGCCCTTTTATCACCCTCGACTACCACCTGCACTCCCGCGTCGCCCATGTTTCGGACGAAGCCGGTGAGCCCGTGATGAGTAGCAAGTCGATAGATGAACGGTCTGAATCCTACACCCTGCACTAGGCCAGTGACTGCTATTTCAGCACGAGCGCGCAAATTCCCACCCAATTTTAAACACATCAGACTTCAGTTTTAAAAACCCGTCTAACTGATGCCGAAACGCTTCCACTGTTCATCTACCATCCGCTGGATTTCCGCGATTTCCTCATCATTGAGATGCCTAAATCTCCTCTGCATTTTCAAGTAATCAGTAACCGGCCTTCGCTTGGGTGGCTTAAAAGTGAGCTTAAACACGCCATTCTCGATTTCATAGAGATTCCACATTCCTGTCAAAACCGCAAGCTTGGCGATTTCAATCGTCTTGCTAGAATCAAACCTCCACCCCGGACCGCACGGGCAATGAACATGGATGTAGGTTGGTCCTTCAATCGAGGCTGCTTTCTTCACTTTTTTGATGTAATCGAGTGGGTAGCCAACTGAAGCAGTCGCAACGTAAGGAGCACGATGAGCCGCAATTATTGCTGGCATATCTTTTTTCGGGCGATCCTCGCCTCGCTTCACTTTGCCTACGGGCGTGGTTGTCGTCCAAGCACTGTAAGGTGTTGCTCCGCTTCGCTGAATCCCAGTGTTCATGTAAGCTTCGTTATCGGTGCAAATGTAAAGCACGTTGTCGTTGCGCTCGACCATCCCAGAAAGAGCTTGAAGCCCGATGTCTACCGTGCCTCCATCGCCAGCTATCGCAACAACTTTGATGCCACGTTTACCCAAGCTTTTCAGACCAACCTCAACTCCAGAAGCGACTGCAGCGGCATTCTCAAAAGCAACATGTATCCAAGGTACTCGCCAAGCGGTTTCTGGATAGGGGGTGGTCACAACCTCCATGCAGCCAGTTGGAGCGCAAACGATGGTGTTTTTGCCAAGAGCTTTTAGTGCGTACCTTACCGCAAGGATGCTGCCGCACCCTGGGCATGCACGGTGTCCAGGCGCGAGCAATTCTTCTTCGGGCACTTGGCTCATGGTTTTAACCCCACCATAGTTTCTCTTAACCCTAGCCAGCGGACAGTTTTTTTGACTTCACCGGTTTTCGCTGCTTCCACCGCTGCTTTGGTCGCTTCCCTAATCTGAAGTGATGAAACATCACGTCCCCCAAGACCACAGATGAAATTCAACAGAAGCGGAGACTTTCTAGCATTTGCAAACGCCCCAGAAAGGTCCGAAAAAAGTGCCCCAGTTGAACCGGGCGAGAAATCTTTTTCAAGTACAGCTATGGCTTTGGCATGGGCAAGCGAGCTCACTAACTCTTTCGCTGGAAAAGGTCTGAATGCTCGCACCTTCACGAGCCCAACTCGCTCACCGTGACCGCGATACTCATCAATCACCTCTTTAACGCTACCGCTCAACGAGCCCATTGTGAGCAAAATCACGTCGGCATCATCACTTCGATAACGCTCGATGAGGCTACTTTTTCTTCCGAATTGTCTGCTGAACGCTTGCCCAACTTCAATTATTTTCTCCTTCGACGTGAGTACAGCTTCTTGCAACATATATCTGAATTCTTCATAGTAGCCTGGTACCCCAACTGCACCCATAGTTATGGGCTTCTCTGGATCGAGGAGATAAGGATACTTGTAAGGGGGGAGGAATTTATCAACTTCAGCCTGTTCAGGAATCTCCACTGGCTCGGCCGTGTGTGAAAGGATATATCCATCGAAACAGACCATCACAGGAAGCAAGGACTCTTCAGCGATGCGAAATGCCTGAATCGTTGAGTCGAGAACCTCCTGATTATTCTCGCAGTAGAGCTGTATCCAACCGCAATCGCGCACGGCTACTGAGTCTTGTTGGTCGCACCAAATGCTGAGAGGTGCAGAAAGCGAGCGATTTGCGTTCGCCATGACAATGGGTAGCCGCATACCGGAAGCGACAAACAATATCTCGCTCATGAGCATTAGTCCCTGCGAGGAGGTCGCAGTGAATGTCCTCGCTCCTACAGCCGCAGCACCTAAGCAAGCACTGAGCGCGCTGTGTTCTGATTCCACTTTGATGTACTCTGCGTCCAGCTCGCCATTAGCCACAAATTCGGCAAGTCTCTCTACGATGATCGTCTGCGGGGTTATTGGGTAAGCTGAGATGACCTTGACGCGCGCGAGCTTTGCAGCGATGGCAGCGGCTTCATCGCCAGTAATGAGCCGCTTCATTTTCGTCCCTCCTCAACCATCACTATCGCTTTGACTGGACACTCATTGGCACAGATACCACAGCCCTTGCAATATCGATAGTCAATGACGGCAGGTTTGCCCTTGGTGATTGCTGGTTCGGGACAATAAAGCCAACACAATCCGCAGCCAGTGCATTTTTCAGCATCGACCAATGGCTTAAGGCTTCGCCAACTGCCAGTCTCATTTTGCACGGTATTCCCAAATTTAAGGATGATCGTGCTAGGCGGCAATTTCATGTTATCACCTTTGTTTGTTCATACGCTGCTTTTATCGCGGCGATGTTTTTGTCCACAAGTTTGCCGGAAAAGCGCCCTTTGATCACATTTATGAGCGAGTCCAACGACACGAGCTTCGTCGCCTTCGCAAAAGCACCCAGCATGGCCGTGTTTGTTATCGGCACTCCTAGCATCTCCTTCGCTATTGAAGTGGCATCAACAAAAGCGGTTTTAGCATTGGAAAATTGCGCAGTTTTTTTAGAGTTGAGCACTATTAGTCCATCATGCTTTATGCCAGAAGCGACGTTCACAACTTCTAGCAGTGAAGGGTCTAGTACCAACACATAGTCAGGTTCGTAAATTTGCGTGCGGATGCGAATTGGCCTGCTATCGATTCGCGTGAACGCGAGCACAGGCGCCCCCCTTCTCTCGGCGCCGAAAAATGGGAGAGCTTGGCTATGTTTACCTTCCGCAAAAGCCGCCTCGGCAAGCAATCTAGCCGCGGTCACTGCTCCTTGCCCACCGCGACCGTGAAATCTTATCTCTATCATGCCACTCATGGAAATTTCACTCCAACTCTATAAGGATTTTTGTACTATAATTTAGTATTTTTCCACAGGAATTCAATTCACAGGAGTTTTCACATCCCACCACACTTTTTGCTTGGTTAAGCTCCCGCTCCGCTTGCGAGAATAACGCGCCAGCAATGAATACCCTCATTAGTTTCCCACCTATCTTCTTAAGATGAGAAGTTAAAATGCTGCCTGAAAATAGAAGATGAGTTACGGCTGATTCTCCGGCGTGAACGTTTAATCACCCAAAATGGTTATAGCCTGCAATTCTGAATAATGTATGGTTGAAAAAATGGGAAAGAAGTGGGGTCGTTATAAGGCAGGCGGGCGAAGTCAGCCAGTTCCCTGTATCTATTGCGGGCGAATGGTGCCTAGGATAAAAGCTGTATCGGTGCGGAAAGGTTTCAGGGTCGACCCCAGAATCCCCGGTATCGATCGGAGGCGCGTTTTTACTCCCAGCTTCAAGGGCTACGCGTGCATCTCCTGCGCCAAACACCGCGGCCTAGTTTAACTGCCTTCACCATTTCGCGAATTTTTGTTACCCTATCTTTTGTGTGCTCGACGATGGTCCCGGTTACAATAACATCCGCACCGGCTTTCACGCGCTCGACGGCCTCTCTCGGCGTTTTTATCCCGCCTCCCACGATGAGCGTCGCCCGCGTCGCCCTTCGCACCGCTCGCACCATATTTGTTGGTACTGGCATGGCTGCCCCGGATCCAGCCTCGAGGTAGACGAACCTCATGCCCAGATATTGCGCCGTGAGTGCATAGGCCGCGGCCAGCTCAGGTTTGGTGCGGGAGATTAGGTCTGCCTTCCCGACCCGCCCGACCGCCCCACCAGGTTCGACCAATAAATATGCCATGGGTAGGATTTCCAGCTTGAATTGCTTAACGAGCGGCGCACCGCGTTTTTGCGCACCCGTAATAAAATAGGGGTCACGGGAGTTGAGCATGCTCATGAAAAAGATTGCATCCGCATGCCGGCTTACTCCTGCCTCGCTTGCAGGAAAAAGAATAACAGGAAGTTTTATGGCGTTTTTTATCTCCATCACAGTCCGGTCGAGGAGACTGCCACCCGCGCGAGTAGAGCCACCAACCATGATGCCATCACTTCCCGCAGATGCAACATCGGACGCTATTTGCGCGGCGACTCTCGGTGCCTGTTTTGCTGGGTCTATAAGCGTTAAGTGAGCCGCGCCCTCTCGAGCTATGACCCTTTTTAATCGCTCCTCTACTTTCATCCTCGTGGCTCCCTCGATTTCGACCTCAGCCCGCCGTATCCACATTTCCTGCACTTGGTTGCCTTCCAAGGATTGTGGGCATTGCACCGCATGCATATCTTCACGTTAAACAGGCGCCGCTCGGCAACTTCAAACTTCACCACACTATCGTCTCCTTCCTCTGATTTCCTTGAAAACCTCGGGCAACTTATTAAGCAAGTCCGATGCCACGAATTCATTACCCTTCTCCCGGCGGCAGAGGTCTCCTGCTTGCCCGCATGCCCAAGCTCCAGCAACCGTAGCCTTAAAAGGCTCTACACCTTGCGCAAGGAAAGTGCCCACGATTCCGGCGAGCACATCACCTGTACCTCCCACTGTCATTCCGGGGTTGCCTGTATAATTGAGTTTCACATCCCCAGCGGGTGAGCCGATGACGTCGACCCACGCTTTCAACAGCACCGTGCAGCCGAGTTCCTTTGCGGCGATCTTGACCTGCTGAGCCCGTCCGTTAATGTCAGCTGGAAGATCCACGCCCGTTAGTAATTCGAACTCACGCGCATGGGGGGTCAGGACCCAATGCATCCCCTGAAGTAAACCCCGCTCTGATGCTAGCGCTTTTAACCCATCCGCATCGAAAAGAGCGGGCAGGTTTGGGTGCGCTTCCTTGAGCGTGCGTGTGAGTTCAATCACGGCGTCACGCGTCTTAGCGAGCGTGCCCAACCCTGGCCCCACGACTACGGCCGTTGAGAGTTTGAATTCGTTCCGCAATTCAGAA
>CAZESD010000022.1:0-13983 GCA_964514945.1 Hadarchaeota archaeon (SeqCode) | reverse complement strand
AGGCATAAACGAAAAAACAGCACCGCTGGCCGTGAAGGCCGGGGCAAACGTTCTTGTAATAGGCTTTGCTATTTATGGAAGAGAAACGAAATTATCCGTTCGAAAGCTTAAAGACAGTCTACGCTACTAAATTTACGATCATTGTCCATCTTCAAGAAGATTTAAAAAGAAAAAAATCTAGGTGATGTGATGAAAATATTTGTCGACACGGCTAAATTAGGCGAAATCAAGGAGGCTCTTTCATGGGGTATAGTCGACGGAGTAACGACTAACCCCAGCCTGATTAGAAAGGCAGTCGAGGAAGAAAGAGAAGTGAAGGGGAAAGTGGATTTAGAAGTTTACGTAGGAGAAATATGTAAAGCAGCAGGAAAAGGAAGACCTGTAAGTTTGGAAGTGCTAAGCCAAAAAGCAAGCAAGATGGTTGAGGAAGCTCAAATCCTATACAGGAGATTTAATCCCATTGCTGGAAACGTCCTGATAAAGATACCAATTAACACGTATACTGGACAAGAAGCGACTGATTATGAGGGTTTGAAGGCGATAAATGAATTGAGCGGGAAGGGAATCCCTACAAATGCGACTTTGGTGATGACCCCTGAGCAGGCGCTTTTGGCGGCGAAAGCTGGGGGCACGTATGTAAGCCCATTTGCTGGGAGGGTGGATGATTACATAAGAAAAAATCTTGGAATTGATTTCAAAAAGAACGACTACTTCGATTTCGAGCTGATGAGGGAAATTTCCGAGGCGAGGCTGGGCGAGTACTTGAAAAATCCGACTGCAGAGGAAATTCCTTCGCTCTACTTAGACGAAAAGATAAAGAAAGCAATTGACGTTGGAGAGGATAAGGGAATAACTAGTGGGGTAGATTTGGTGAGGAAAATCGTTAACATCTTCAGAAAATATAACATAAAAACAAAGGTGATTGCTGCCAGCATGAGGAACCCCCAACAGGTTAGAGAAGTGGCTGAAACTGGATGCGACATTGCGACCATACCTTTCGAGGTAATCCGAGAAATGCTCAAACATCCAAAGACGGAAGAAGGTGTCAAGAGATTTTATGCTGATGCGATTCAAGCGAAATACCAGGAGTTGTTTATAAAGTCTTAGCAGACATTAGGGACCGAATTCGATTTTTGTTACTTAGCTCTTCTCAAGGCACTTGCATTTGATGAGTAACTTCTCGTTCGCGACGTATCTAAGTTTTATCTCCTTGCCCGAGTGCTCCCGCTTCGCCATCTCGAGCGTCTTCCTTGCCGCGTTCGTAGAGGTAACAATCTTTCCGTCCACGATCGCTACATGCTTGCCGATGTACTTCTTTTGCTCCGCTTCGCTTATCTTTGGAAAATCCTTCTCTACCTCTTTCAGTTCGGGCTTTTTTACCTCTACAATTTCTTCCTTCTTTCTTCTTGGAAATCGCAGAAAACGTTTCATCCCTTTCTTTTTCACTTCTGGTTTCTCAGCCTCTGCTGTTTCTTTTTTCTTTTTCCTCAGGATCGGAAAGGATCGAATCTTCTCACCCTCCTATTTGGCAATCGTTGCTCTTTGGCCCATATAAGATATAAGCGTTCTATCTCTTGATAAGGCACTTTGAGTTGCCACGTAATCCACGAGGGAGATCAACTTATCTTTGGTGCTGCCTCGCGCACCCATCGTGCCCTTAACACGCTCCTCGACCCTCACCAGCTCCTTCTTCCCCAGCTCCCTGAGCGCCTCGTCCAGCTCTCCCTCATCGACCGCTTCGGGATCTCCCCTGAACGCATACAACAACACAAGGTCTTGAATGAGCTCGGACCTCCAGCTCACCCCCTTGTCGATCACGAGGACCCTGAGCACATCCAGCATCGCGTGAGGCAACCCACCTTGCTTCTCGCTGGACAACATTTCCGAAACCAGCTTTCCGATGGAGGTTTCCATGCACATCATTGTTAGTTTTCTGGCTGGTGTTTAAACTTTGTGGGGGATTTCAATTTTTTTCATTTCACGGAATTAGTGAGGCGTGATTTGATAAGACTATTTGCTCAGGCATCGTTTGATTTCTTTTTTGCAGGAGTTCATGCTACCTAATTTTGATGTGGAGAAAAAAAAAAAATTTACTCGGGTGAGGCCTCTATCACCCCTGCTCGGCTGCCTATTTTTAGATCGTGTCCTCGCCTGCCTTGCCCTTCACCTCCCCGGCTGAATGACACGCTTGGCTCCAAGCCGAGCCTATGGGCCTTGAAAGTAACTTTTTAGGCTATAATCTACGCAACACTCGTCGCCTTACTATTATGTTAGAAGCCACAGCCATAATTAGTAGTATACCAGTCGCTATCATGAAATAATACGGAGAGATGCCCATCATAGTAAGCCCTATGTACAGAACCCGAATACTCAGCGCTCCCAACACAGCACCTAAAATAGATCCAACACCTCCCGAGAGCAAGGTCCCCCCTACAACCGCTCCGGCGATCGCCTCAAGGTTCATCGTTTGTGCAGTCCAAGGGGCTGCTATATGAATCCGGGTCGCTGTTATGATCCCCGCAAATGCTGCCAAAAACCCCACCATTATAAAACAAATTATCTTTACCCTATCCGTGTTTATCCCCATCATCCGCGCTGACTCCTTGTTGCTTCCAGTAGCGAATATCCAATTGCCAAACTTGGTATGCTCAAGCAATATCCATAGAAGTATAGCAACCACTATTAGCCATAAGAACTGAACAGGGATAGGGAAGGCCCCAATTCTGCCACAGAAGAAGTTTACGAAAATTGGGGATGTCTCTGCGGGATAATAAGGTGTCTCAACCCCTGCGGCAAGAAGAAGTGCTATCCCTCGAAAAGCCCACATCGTTCCCAATGTTACTATAAGTGAAGATACTCTCAATTTAGTCACAATTATCCCATTTATAAAACCCAAAAAACCACCAAGGGCTAAACCAGCGAGTATTGCTATGGCTGGATTTACACCACAATTTGTGTACAAGATGGCCGTGACTAAGGCGGTAAGTGCGTAAGTCGAACCTACTGAGAGGTCAAATTCACCGGAAATTAAGAGTAATGCCATAGCCACTGTAACGATGGCTATCATGGGCGTGTACATTTCTAGAAAAAGGTTAATAACAGGACCTGAGATAAACATATGGCCGGGTGTGATTGCCCAAAATGCTACGACCAATCCGACCAGGATTATAAATACACTAAATGATCGGTAGCCCAAGATTTTGCTTAAGATACGTTTAACTTGGGAGGTAATCAAGTTAAATTCCCCTATAGATACGAATCGCGGGGCATCTGCTGACGCCGCCCATCGAAATAGATTCCTTGCTCCATAGTGAGATATGACTGCCAGTTCTGCGTCCCCAACCTTACCTGGTACATCTGTATATCTTTCACCATCCGTGTTTTGTCCGAACGATGTATAGGTCGAGTGAATTTAAAGATGTGGTTTTTAGTTCAAATGGAACTAATAACTAGGACTGATAACATTCGTTTTTCTCCAGATAAGGCGAATACGTTCGCAATCTTTAAATAACGTAAAACAGAGGATAATCCGTAAAAAAAGAGGAGGGATTAGATGAAGCAAGAAATTGTTGGCCAAGGAGCAGCCGTAGTGTTGGTCGTAGCAATAGTGGCAGCGATTGTCGCGGGAGTCGCAGGTTACATGCTTAAACCAGAACCAGAGGAACCACCAGATATAGCTGAACTGCAGGCACAAATAAGCGACTTGGAAGGCACGGTAGCTGACTTGGAAGCTACGATAGTTGATCTACAAGGCCAAATTCCGACCCCACTTGATACGATAAAAGTAGCCTTTGTATGTCACGGCAAGTCTGACGATGCGTGTTGGGTAGCATACCATAATGGTGCGAAAGCACTGGCAGAGCGTCTCAGGAATGTTGAGGTGGTTTATAGGTATTCTGTAGAGGACATAGTCTTACAAGTTGAGATGGTAAGGGAAGAAATTGCTCGCGGCGTTGATGCGATAATTATATCAATAGCAGCTGCAGATGCGCTTGATGAACCAGTTCAAGAAGCAAGGGATGCGGGAATTGTTGTGATAGCTTACGATTGTGACGATCCAGAAGGAGCAGCGGGCAACGCAAGACAAGCTTTCATCACAAGCTCCGTAACAGGGGGAGGCTTATGCTATGATACCGGCTACCTGAGGGGTCTGCTTGTAGGAGATTACGGAGTCCCTGCGGGCGGCGATATATTCTTCCCAAACGAGGGTCCGGGAGCAACGTGGTCGGAGGATTGTAAACGGGGATTCTTAGATGGTCTCGCGGAGAAGGGTTACACCAAGGATGTAGATTTCTCCTTGCACGAGATAGAGGCTACTTACAGCCTGGAGACGGCACAAGAGCTTATAACGGCATACCTTGTGGCACATCCTGAAACTGATATACTTGTTCCTTGTGGGGGCTGCACTTCAATTGCAAGTGTTCTAGCGGAGGAAACCCTTGGAATGGCACCAGGAGAGTTGCCCATCTGGTCGTGGCCGCACGGTGACGCGGATGCTCGAGGGATAGAAACTGGATTAGTCATCGCTGGTGTAACTGACTCGCACTCCAGCGTTGGAGCTATTGCCCTATATGAAGCAGTTATGGCCGTTCAGTTTAATGTTGGTCCGGTTGATGTAACCATGCCATTAGTCGTGGTAGACGAGACCAACATTGATCTATGGGGACCAGGTTGGAGAGCGCTGTTATACTGAAAAGAAGTGTGCAAATTAAATTTTGCACACCTCTTTTTTTTTATTTTTTTAATTTTAGAATGCTGCAATGGAAATTAGGATGTTGCCGCCGTCTTCGTCAAACCGCTGAACCTACGCCAGTAACCCACGAGCCATTGGGAAATGCGCAACAATTGATTACTCATAAATCAACGGTGTTATTCCTTTCATCTTACAAATAGTCTTCAATTCTTCAATGTAATCCCCGTAAACCAAAATCCAGTGGAAGCCCTGCCAGTTTTCCAGAATCTGTGAAGCATTATTTACCTTTACTTCTACCTGAGAACGGCAAATCCTTAAATCAGGGGTTCTCACCACTTTTCCTTTTACAATAAGCATCTTATCCAGATCAAAAGAAAACCCCGCCACCGTTACCTCACCCTCCTTGAAGGTCGGCTTTGGCGTAGCTCCATAATTTGACTCATGGTGTGTCCTCACCTGATAAGGAAAGTTTGGTTTATCGAACCCAAGAAGTCTGGTGGGTGAAGTACAATGAGCTAAAATTAGCGTTCCATCTTTTTCATTCACCGTTGGGTCCTGAAAGAACGCGGGTTTTCCTGAAATATATCGCATAAGGTATTGCAAACCCATAGCTGCAGGGTCTGCCTCGCAGGTTGCTACGATTCCTGAATCATTAAAAATAGAAAAAGCCATGCAAGGGGTAGCTTTGGTTTTTTCTACCAATTCGCTTAGGCAATTTACGGTAATCCAATCAGCTTCATTTTCTCTGATATATTTCTTTAAAACTAAATAATAGATCCCAGCACGAAAAAGTTTCTCTTCCGTGGGTTCTACTACCTCTGTACTCTTAGATACAAAATCTTCGATTGCTTTTTTCACTTCTTCTCGTTTATTTTCGTCTTCATAAAATTCCATAAAATCTTTTACAAATTCATCGTAAGTGTAAAATCGCGTATCATGGCCAAACATCTCAATACTTTTCTTAAGAGTGGGCCATCCCCCCAGTTCTGCGTTTATTGGCCCAACGCAGACAAGCCTCGCCGAAGAAATTTTTTCCAAGGCGTAGATGCTTCTTAAGATTGTTTTTAGCTTCTTCTCATCTCCTTCTACTTGGAAGACTCTATCCACAAGATGATGTCGCTTGAGAAATTGATAAGCGGGAGGTGTAAATAGAGTTCCTGCGTAAATATTTGGCCCAAACTTATCGAATAGGATAGTGTATTTAGAAGCAGCGGTTATCGCGTTTATCAATTTACTGCACATCTCAGGACGGCACCACTCTAGGGGGGAGATTCCCAGGATTATGTTTGCAGCTGTCTTTTTCAGTTCATCAAAATTTTTTAATACATCGTCTAAATTCTGAATTTCTATTTTTGGTAAAAAATCGATTCCTATCCCCTCTTTTTTCAAATCTGAGATTAGACCCTCAATTTGTCGGCAAACCGCAGATTTTTCCCTTTCATAATCCTCTTTACACCTGACAAACCCCCAATAACCATCTTTTACCGGTTCCTCAGAAAGCCAGTGGTCCGAGGGCTTACCGATCACTAATCTCACTTGTAAAGCAAAATCCATAGAATCATTCTTTTATTCTTGATCAATTCTTAAAAAGTCTTCTGCAGAAGAGCAGCAAATGCGCGAGCGGTTTTTACCCTAGCCGTCCTGTTGAGCAACAACAAAATCGAGCGCTACCATTCGGAGATAGCCAAGATTCGCTCCATGCGAGTCGTCAAGAACTTAGAGCTGAGGAACCACTTCTTCCAGTTTTATAACTTTGCGCAATTTCTTCAGAAAAGATAGGTAGAAACAAATTTTAGACCAACTCGCCAGCTCGGCCTAAAACCGAGCGTAAAATGGCTGATAAAGACAGATTCCGCAATTTTTTTATAGATTAAAAACTTTATTAGATATGCGATGACGCAAGGTAGGATGGATAACCTCACTTGCGGAGTTTTAAACCGGCTTAAAGAGGATGAAAAAATGAGAAAACACTCGATGTATGAAAAGCATGTTGGCATCACCGTTTGCTTATTACTTGTTGGAGCGCTGTTGAGCGTTGGTTTCGCCGATATTTCGAAGGCGGAGCCTGGTTACGCCGGAACCATCAAATACGCCGGATGCAGGCAATCCAGCTACGGCATAAGCCCACTCCCGGTTAAAGAAGAGTGGGAACGGGACATGATGACCATGGCGAGTTATTGGCCCGGCTCTACAGGGGCTGGAATTTGGATAGTTGGGATTATGGACACGGTTACTTGGGAGAAAGTCGTCCTAGAATTTCCACCGCCAGATAATCAAACCTACGAGAATATAATATTCGAAAACGTGGATCGCCACGAGAACTACCTCTCCTATTTCGACACCCACGGGATAAAGGTGTGGCTACAGGTCGAACCGGCGTTTGCGGATATGGGGGACCTGGTCGACCTTGTATTGGACAGGTATGGAAGCCACCCGTGTGTGATAGGCTTCGGCGTGGATGTGGAGTGGCACGAATATTCTAAGCAAGACAGCTGGGGTGTAAAAGTTACTGATGCTGAAGCGGAAAACTGGGAAAACATGGTGAAGGCTAAAAACGAGAATTACACGTTGTTCCTCAAGCACTTTGCTTTGGATTGGATGCCGCCGAATTACAGAGGGGATATAATTTTCGTCGATGACAGTCAAAGACTGCGGAATCTCGATGCATTGGTCAGTGAGTTCGCAACATGGGCTTCCATATTCTATCCTAACGTCGTAGGGTTCCAATACGGGTATGAGGCCGACAGGAAGTGGTGGAGTAAATTGGATAATCCGCCGAAGGATATCGGAGATGCGCTGGACGCGGCAATCCCCAACGATATGGGAGTTTTCTGGGTAGATTTCACCTTGAGAGAGGTATTTCCTCCTCTAGAGGACGATACCACGCCGCCCGTTATAGAGAATGTAGCCTCCTCAGACATAACGTACGATTCGGCAACAATCACTTGGGACACGGATGAAGTCAGCGATAGTGTGGTGAATTATGGGACAACTACGGCTCTGGGGAGCACGGAATCGGATGTGATAAAGGTCATAAGCCACTCGATAACGCTCACGGGACTTTCTGCATCTACAACGTATTACTATGAGGTGAAATCGACGGACTGTGCTGGAAACTCTAAAACCGACGACAACAACGGATCGTATTACACATTTACCACCACGGCACCGGATACAACGCCGCCCGTTATAGAGAATGTCGCTTCCTCAGACATAACGTACGATTCAGCGACCATTACGTGGGATACGGATGAACTCAGCGATAGTGTGGTCAATTATGGGACAACTACGGCTCTGGGGCTCACGAAATCTGATGCGACAATGGTCACAGCACATTCCATAAACCTCACGGGACTTTCCGCTAACACGATGTATTATTATGAGGTGCAATCGACGGACCCGAGTTCAAACACTACAGTCGACGACAATAACGGATCGTACTACACATTCACCACCGCGGCACCGGATACAACGCCACCCGTCATAGAGAATGTCGCCTCCTCAAACATAAAGAAAAATTCAGCGACCATCACTTGGGACACGGATGAAATCGCGGACAGCTTGGTCAAGTATGGCACGTCACCAGGGAATTACACGGAGAACAAATACGACTCAGCTTACGTAACGTCGCACAGCATCGGACTCACCGACCTGACAGAAAACACGACTTACTATTACGTCGTCAAGAGCACAGACCCGAGCAACAACAGTTCCGAAAGTTCTGAGTACAGCTTCACAACACTAGAAGCAGGAGCAACGGTTATGCACGTCCACTACATCACTATGTTTCTTGAAAAACTCGGTGTAAACACAAATGCTCTGGCAGAGGTGAAAATCGTCGATGCCGAGGACAATCCAGTTGCGGACGCCACGGTGTATGGTCACTGGGAGAATGCAACCTCCGATTCTGATTCTGGAATAACTGATGCCAATGGTGTAGTAGACAAATATAGTTTACAATCTGACTCAATAAAGAACGCCCCGAGTGGGACAACGTTCACTTTCGTGATAGACAATGTCACCAAGGACGGATGGACATACGACCCCGAAGCAAACGTTGAGACGCAAGATAGTATAACGGTACCATAGCGGCATAAAAACAGGACAATGGGGGCAAAACGCAAACCCGCCCCCATTATCTTTTCTTTTTTTAAGTTTGACAATTCGTAGATGCTTTTTTATTCTGATTGGTGGAATTCTTTTCTTTGAAACTCTTTGTTGCGGAGGAGCCGAAAGTGAGAATTGAATAGCGAAGCGGTGACTAGCTGTTAAACAAGAACTATAGATGTAGAATGTGGGGTGCCGTCCCTCCATCATATGGGCTGAATCAATCTAAACAACTGTATCTTCTTCGATCTGCCGCTTGATGCTCCGTGCAATTTCAACACCAACGTAGGGCACCTTTGCGAGTTCTTGTTCAGTTCCCCGTTTGATGTCCGCAAGCTTCCGATATCCCGCCCTGAAGAGGCTCCGCGCCCGCACGCGTCCTACACCCCGAAGTTGCACCAGCTCCAGCAGCTCCTCCTTGACCCCGTAGCGTACACGCTCACGCAGCTTTCGGAGGGGCCCCAGCGCTGCCTTGGTTTTGAACAACTTGGAGAGCTCGTGGGCAGCGTAGAGCAGCCACTCAGCCGTGCTCACGTTTCTCCGAATGTCGCCGGCCCCCACGCCGAACTGCTCGTGGATGTCATCCTCGCGCGTCTCCTCGAGCCAAGCCTGCAACATCCGCGCTGTCTTCACCTCAGCGAGGAAGAATTCGTATTTGTCGGGTTCGTATTCTTGATCGGGTATAGGCGTCAAGAATTCATCGGCATACTCTGTGAGGAACAGCTCGAGTTCGGGGTAGTCGTGCCGCCTCAGGTAGAGTCGCCCCATGTCGGGTGTATCGCACACGAGGTGGAGCAGGCCGATGGCGGTGGGCTCCTTGGCGGCGATGCCTTTGATCCCGTCGCGGAGGATGACTGCTGACATCGGGTCAATGTAGAGACGAGAGACATGCTCGCCGAAAGGGGTTGCGAGTAACAGCTTTCCCTGCGTGCGGATCATCTCTTCCCGCTCGAGGAAATCCAGCACGCGCTCGATGATTCTCGCCACTTCGCCCGTCCCATACTGGTAGGCGAAGAAAGTTTGTTCCATGAACTCCAGCAGTCCATCTGCATCGTTCACGTAGCCCGCTGCAATTGAGGCGAGCACGTGGGTCCGGAGCGCAGGTTCGGCAGCTAGCTTAGATGTTATCCGCTCGGGCTCGGCTCGGATGAACTCCTCGAATAGCGCCTCGACTTTGCCTCTCTCTTTAGCAATCACAACCGCTTCACCGTACTTGTCGTATTGAGGTCTTCCAGCGCGACCGCACATTTGATGGAACTCTAACACTGGGATGAGTTGGAGCCCGTAGGGTTCAACGTAGCGGTGGTAGTCGCGGATGATCGTCCGACGCGAAGGTAAGTTAATGCCCGCAGCCAACGTCGGAGTCGCACATACTACTTTTATCAGATTTCTTCTGAACGCGTCCTCCACGGCCTTTCGCTGGGCGTGGTGCAACCCAGCGTGGTGGAAAGCCGCACCTTGGCGAACGCAGTCGGCCAGCTGACGGCAAGTTCGAGTGGATTCTCCAAGTGCTTTTTCAATAGTTTTCGCCACGGCGGTCAGCTGCTCAAGCTCTGTAGGTGAAAGAGTTCCCTTAGTATGTCTCGCTAGGAGCGTGGCGGCTGCTTGTGCGGAACGGCGCGTACTAACGAAGACCAGTGTTTGCCCCCCTTCTTGGACGGTATCGATGGCAAGTGCAGCGAGTTTGTCTTTGATTTCAACTTTCACCACCCGCTTGCTCCCATCGTCGAACTTTATCTTTTCGTCGTAGTACACGCCTTTCTTCAAGGGAACGGGACGCCATTCGCTTTTGACGAGTTCCGCGCCCAGCCATTCAGCTATTTCTTCTGCGTTTTTCACGGTAGCGCTAAGCGCGAGTGTTTGGAGCTCAGGGTTAACCTGTCGGAGTCGGGCCGTCAAAACTTCGAGCGTGGGGCCACGTCCTGGATCATCGATTAAGTGAATTTCGTCGAGCACCACAACCGAGATAACATCGGCGAGCCATTTTGCGCGGTGGCGGAGCAGGGAGTCGACTTTCTCGGAGGTCGCTATGAGGATGTCGTAGCGAGCGAGCCTAGGGTCGACAACATCGAAATCTCCCGTGCTTATCCCAACTTTCACGCCAAGTGGTCCATACTTTTCCCTAAACTCCTCGTACTTCTCACTCGCCAGCGCTCGAAGCGGGACGATGTAGAGGCATTTGCCCCCTTGTTCAAGCACGGATTTGAGCATGCAGAACTCGGCGACGAGCGTCTTGCCGCTCGCGGTCGGGATTGCCAACACGAGATTTTTTCCATCAAGGGCACCTTTTTTTATCGCGTCCAACTGTGGCGGGTAAAGAGTGGTTATGCCCGATTTTTCAAGCACGCTCGCGATTTGTTCAGGTAGCCCATATTTCTCGCAGAGTTCCTCGACTTCCACCCACACACCATCAAGAAAATAGCCTTGAACGCAAATTAACTTAGGGGAGATAGTGGATACCTCTTCGGCAGCTTACCAAGAGATCCTGCAAAAGATCTCGAGCGGTGAAATCGCTGACGCGCGAGGACTAGCCAGGGCTAAAATCCAAGCTTGTCGAAAGTTCGGATTATTGAAACCGTTCAGAAACTCGGAACTCTTGGCAGCGGCGACTGGTGAACAGAAGGCCAGAGTAATTCAACTGCTCAGGCTGAAGCCCATACGCTCGATCTCTGGGGTCTCTGTCGTCACGGTGATGCCAAAGCCTTACCCCTGCCCGAAACCCGAGCCTTGCATTTACTGCCCGGGAGGACCTAGTGCCGGCGTTCCACAGTCATACACGGGAAAAGAACCGGCATCGGCAAGAGCCCTACAAGCAGGTTATGATCCATACAAGCAGGTGCAGAGTAGAATCAAGCAGCTTCAGATAATAGGGCACGCAGTCGACAAGGTAGAGTTGATCATATTTGGTGGCACGCTGACCGCTTACCCCCCCGATTATCTGGAGAGGTTCACCGTGCAGTGCCTGAACGCGATGTCGGGCGCGAACGTGGTCACGATGGAGGAAGCACAGCGAGCGGCCGAGGATGCGCCGATTCGAAACAGCGATATCACGCTCGAAACCCGTCCCGACTACTGCAAGGAGCCCCACGTTGACTTCATGCTTCGTCTCGGTGCCACGCGGGTTGAGCTGGGGGTGCAAACACTTTGTGATGACATCTACAAGCTCGTCAATCGTGGCCATACTGTGGAGGATGTGGCTGAGGCAACACGAATAGCGAAGGATGCCGGATTTGCGGTGGTGCATCACTGCATGCCCAACCTTCCCGGCTCCAGTTACGAAAGGGACTTGGATACATTCAAAACCCTCTTCGAGGATGAACGATTCAAACCTGATGCTCTGAAGATCTACCCGACGCTCGTCATGCCGGGCACAAAGCTCCACGGACTATGGCGGCGGGGAGGGTACAAGCCATATCATTTCGAGCAAATTGTGGAACTCATCGCTGAGGTGAAGCGACACGTGCCGGAGTGGGTCAGAATTCAGCGCATTCAGCGAGACATTCCAGTCAACCTGATAGCGGAGGGCGTTAAGCGAGGCGATTTACGAACTTTTATTCAGGAGAAAATGAGAAGAGAGGGGACGCGCTGCCGATGCGTAAGATGTCGTGAAGTTGGGCATGTTAAGTACAAGCTCGGGTTAGAGCCAAAGCCTGAGGACATAGAACTCGTAGTCAAGCGGTATCGCGCTTCAGAAGGCGAGGAACTCTTTCTGTCATTCGAGGATGTGGAGCAGGACATCTTGATGGGGCTCCTGAGGTTAAGAGAACCATCTCCAAAAGCACACAGATCCGAAATCAAAACTGATAGATCGATGCTCGTGCGAGAGCTGCATGTTTATGGCCCGCTCGTGCAGGTCGGCAAAGAAGCTGGAGCAAACGAGTGGCAACATCGAGGTTGGGGCGAGCGTTTGCTTCGCGAGGCGGAATCTATCTCCCAAAAGGAGTTCGACGCGCGCAAAGTCGTCGTGCTCTCGGGCATAGGGACGCGGAACTATTATCGGCGATTCGGCTATAGGCGAGAAGGGCCATATATGGTCAAAAATATCGGTTAATTGTGAGTTGGGAGAGATGGCGCGGGTTTACACGAGTACCATCGTTGCTAGCATCCTCGTTGGCATTTGGATATCCTATCTGGCGTTTAATTGGAGCACGTTGAGCTTTGATGCAAAGAAACTAGGTGCATTTGCTATACTTAGTTTGTTGTTGGTAATCCTCGTGCGCGAAAAGATGCATTGAGTTGGATGCAGTTAGAAATATCTTTTGCGCCCGCGGCGAATTGATCTAGCATGCACTATTTCTCAGATGTCGACTTCAGGGCGTGTACGAAGGGAGCTTCGGGCACGTTCTTCACCGCGCTGTGTACTATGAAAGTTTCGGTTTCCCTCACGCCTTTAAGCCTGTGGATTCGCTTGACAAGCTTGGTCAGCTCCTTGCTATCCTTGACCAATACTTCCAAGATTGCGCTGTATCTTCCAAATAGGCGGTAAAATTCCGTGACTTGATGAAATTGCTTGATTGCTGCCACATCTCTTCGTCTAAGTTCTCCCCGCGGATCTTCGTGCAAAAGGATGTAAGCTTTCGTGCCTAAGCCAAATTTTTCTGGGTTCAGCCTGGCCGTGAAGGAGGCGATAACTCCTTCCGCTTTAAGCTGTTCTATCTTCTTAGCGACGGTCTGCCTCGAGGCCCCTACTTTTTTTGCTATTTTTGTCACCGGCTGTTCGCTATCTTTTATGAGTTGGAGCAGTATTTTTTGGTCAAGTTCCCTCATTTGTTATGCCTTTAACATAATGTTAACAGAAACGCTTAAAAGGTTAACGTTTTAAAGAAATGGGGATTGGGTGAAACAAGTGCTAAAGGATGTCCTTAAAGCAGTAACAGACCTGCGTAACAAGCCAAACGTCTGGCATCCCACTTACAAGCAGCTTCGCCAAGAATCAGAAAAATATGGGGTCCGTACAAAGTGGGGCAACATCGTGTTCCACACCATGGTCAAACACAGGATTGCCCCGTTAACGGTGCACGTGGGAAACCCTGAAGTTAGACAAAGGAACCCAACGGCAAAGCAAAAGGAGCTCCTGAAGAAGTTGCCGCAAAACCTGAAACTCGTTCACGCTTACATGAAAAGAGTCCCCTTCGTCTGCGTCGAGCGCACAATGGGTGAGTCGGAGTTCACCCCCCACTGCA
>CAZESD010000021.1:0-14237 GCA_964514945.1 Hadarchaeota archaeon (SeqCode) | reverse complement strand
AAATGGCCGTTGTCAATGCACTCACGAGGCTAACGGCGCAATGCGACGTGAAAAGCGCGGAAAGCGTTTTATCCCTTTGGGTTGGTCCCCGGAAGGAGCTGGATAGGGAAGGGATCGAGAGGGGTAGAAGCTGGATTAAAAAAACCATGCCAAATGCCGAAATGAGGGCGGGGGATTTCATTATTTCGAAGCCGAAAATTCGGTCGAAGACGATGACGGGGATCCTGCTGCTATCTGGATTCAAAGAGATCCCCAGGCTCAAGAAACTGGTAAAAGTAGCTGAAAATTTCGAACCGCCTAGGAGGTCAGTGGAATGGCCACCACCGAGGTAACCGCCAGACCACCGAGAGATGAAGAAGAGGGGGTCACAGCAGCCTTTTGGTGCTCGCTCGTGAACCGCGTGGTGATGCCCGACGACTGTGCGAGCTGCGACTTGGCTGACACGCTGTGCGCTGAGATTGGCCCTTGGGGCGGCGAGACGGCGAAGGAAAGAAACGCACATCGACATCGTTGGCTTCGACGCATGCTCGATGGGATCTTGGAAAATCGTGACTCAACTAGCGGAGGTGAAACCGTGAAAGGTATGGAGAAAGATGTAGAGCGGATGCGCGAGCAGATGGAAAAGGATTACAGGGGCGGGCGCGAACACGCTTCCCAATCGGTGGCAAGAGGCGAAATCGATCTCGTGAGAGCCGAGAAAATACTCGTCACGAGGAAACGCGAGGAATTCGATGGAAAAAGCGAATCGTACATCAATGGCTTCATCGACACGCTGAAAGAAATTTTAAAAGGTGCGTATTTAGCTGGTTTGCCCATGATTTAGTTAAACTTTCGGCCAACATTTTTATTCTTTAAGCTTCATCGAACTAATGGGGAAACGCATGATAGTAGAACTTGGGGTCGGGCTCCTCGCCATAGGGGCGGTGGGCTACGCGATCCACTGGCAAAGGGAAAGGGCGAAGATGGTCAGGCTGAGGGAGGAAGGGTTGAGCAGGATAAAATTGCTGAAGGAGAAGATCGAAGGGGAAAATGAGTGATGGTCAAGCTAGGGGTTAGCACGCGCGCTCGTAGCTCGATCTACCACCCCCGCCTCACCATTCTGCTCCGCGGTATCTGGCAACCTTCGGCTTGGAGCGGGGGCATGCGACCGCTTCCGGGTTTCTGAGCTCGCACCCACCGGCGAGCGCGCAGATCTCGCATATGTTTTGTATGGCCGCGCCCGAGCCCAGTTTTCCGGTGTATCTCCGCATCAGCCGGCGGATTCGGTCCGGCACCGACTTGGCGATCTCCATCATGCACGTAGCCTCTTCTTAATCGGCCCTCTTCGCCACCTCGAGTGGTCGATCTCCTGCATCTTCATTATCCTGATCTCCCCGTCCCCGATCTCGAAGAAGCTCAGGTAGTCGCTGTGCTTTGTCCCGCGCATCTTCCTCACCTCTAGGCCCCTGGTGTGGGTCAGCCCGTCCCCCTCGTAGTACAGGACGATCACCCCGTCGGCCACGTACTCCTCGACACCGAGCCTGCTGAGCTCGCCTTTTTCCTCCTCTATCTCCGAGGTCAGGACCGAGGTGCAGCCGAGCCCTTTGAGTTCCCGCTGTAACCTCGCCAAGCCCGACCTGAACATCAACGTGTCCGGGAAGAGCATCGAGAGCTGCGCGAGGCCGTCCAACGCCAGCCTCTCGGCTTTCCTCTCCCGCACCACCCCGACGATCTCCTCAATCAGGTCCTCTCCCTTGGCCCCAACCTTTTTTCCGAACTTGATTATCCTGTCGAGTGGGCCACCTAGGAGCTCCAAGTTTCCCTGGTTCTCTAGAGCCTTGAGGTGCCAGCCGAAACCCTCCATCTCCTCGTATCCAGAGCGAGTAGCCCGCGGCGCCTATCGCGAGCACGCCGACTCCAAGCTCGACCATCACTTTATCCCCCCCTTTTTGAAATTTTCTTCAACAATTTTAACTTTTGCACCTGCTCCTTGCGTATCCTGGCACACTTCATCCTTTTCCTGTACCAATGGATCGAATAGCCCAGCGCACCTATGGCGAGGATTCCAACACCGAGCTCCACTATCATTTTCTCCCCTTCGGCCTTCTTCGGCATTTTAGGCCACGGCGTGTAGGGGGCACGGTCGCGCGTAGCCACTCAAGCGTCTTGCGGTCTATCCTCACTCCCCCCTGCCCGTACTCGATGTGGCCGAGGCTAGCCATGAGCTTGAGGGCCTCTCTTACCTTCGGCTTCGGTAGCGAGACCTTCCTAGATATCTCGTCGACGGTGTGCCACTCTAGGTCCTTGAGCAGGTCGAATATCTCATCTATCTTGAAACCTATCCGCTTCATCGCCTCAAACACTTCCTCTTCAACGATTTTAACTCCTTCATCCATCCTTTCCTCAAAAAACAAAACGGCAGGGGCGTTGGCGTTTCGCCCCGCCTTCTACTTTCTCGGCATCCTGCGTCGTATTGCCACGAGCAGCATTAGGACGACGATAACTACGACGACCAAAAAGGCTACGGGTATCTCTAGCGGGACAGTCCCTGCTGTTCCAGCTGGCCCTGTTGGCCCTGTGTCTCCCGCTGGTCCTGTTGGTCCTGTTGCACCCGTTGCTCCTGTGTCTCCCTTGTCTCCCTCAGGTCCAGTTGCTCCTGTTGCACCCGTTGCTCCTGTCGCACCCGTTGACCCTGTGTCTCCGGTGTCTCCCTTTTCGCCTTTTTCTCCGGGCAATCCTGTGTCTCCCTTGTCACCCTTCGGTCCGATGAAACTCACTGGTACTCCGTCTGGGTATGGTGCGTTGAGCCAGGGCTCGGCGTACACCTTCCCCTCTATGCTGTTGATGATGAAGACTATGTCCGTGGTCCCCCACCAGTTCAGGGTCGCGTCGACGATGTATGCGCTAGTGTGTTTGACGCCAATCGTGTTGCCGACGATGTTGTTGTAGTTGATGGAGAGTCCTGAGGTGTCCACATCTCCGACGAGAATACCGATCGTGTTGCCCTCGATGTTGTTGTAGTTGATTTTCAAAATTCCTGACACAACGTCATCACCTAGGAAGATGCCCGTCGTGGCACCGCTGATGTCGTTCCTCAAAATATCAACATTGCTCACAGTGGTACCAGTCGGGTATGCCTCGAGCCAGATGGCTATGTCAGCTCCAATAAGGCCCAAGAATTCGTTGCCAGATATTTCAACGCCGTTGCTATCAGAAATATAAACTGGGATCAGAGCTGTCGCGAACGTGCACTCTGTCACCATTGCTCCGTTTATACCCTTGAGTTCAACCGCGGTCCAAGACGTAGCAAATTCGACTCTCTGAACCACGAAGTTACTGCCCCGCGTGTCCGATGGCACAAATACGCCGGACCCAGCGGAGTCCACGGTGGAGTCGGTGAAGGTGAAGCCGTTTATGTATTCGTCACCTATATATGGTTTGCCTATATGGATTGCTGCACCAGCAGGGTTGTCATGTATAATATGAAGGTCGGTAAGCAGGGCGTTGTCGCCTTCTATTACAATCGTCCATTCCGTGCCTATTTCAGAATGTATCGTGAACCCAGAGACGGTAACCCCATTCGCAAGTATGCCAATTAGGCCCGTAAGGTGAGGGTCGGTGGGTATACCTTGGATGATGGTTTTCTCTCTATCCACACCCTGTAGCGTTAATTGCTTATTGATATTGATGGGTCCTCCGTAGGTCCCCGGGTACGCGAGCAAGGCGTCGCCAGAAGAGGCCGCGTCGATGGCTGACTGAATTGTTTGGTAGTAGAAGCCCGTATTTTCGTTCTTCACCCTTGCCGAGTAGGTAGTGTAGGTGCTCAGGTCGAAGGCATCTGCGCCTACTGGATAGACGTGCGCGCCCACCTTATGTTCGTTCAGCACGAAAATCGTCTTGATGGTGTCTCTAGGCGCGAGTCCCAGCTCTACTAACGAAACTTTCATTTCCGTTGCACTACCAACAGCCCATTCGTAACGTGCTGAGGGGTCTTCTCTATACCATGTTTCGGGCACACTATCGTCGTCCTCGTCCACTATCGTGTCCCAAACGGGCCCCCACGAGGTAACGCATGGAGCGTTGATTGTTTCAGGGTCGAATGTTCCTTTCTTATACGTGTTGAAGCTCGCGAAGTCGCTTCCGGTTGCTATGGCGTAGTCAAAGGCGACATACATAAATTCATCGTTGTTTATGATGTATGCGTTATACAGCCCGAGGGCCATAACGGTTGCACCACTCCACACTTCTTCGTCGATAACTCCGTCAATCGTTATTAGCTCCTGCGCACTCGCCGTCCCCGCTTGAAACGCCGAAATCAGAGAGATAAGCATTAATGCCGAGATCGCCGTCGTCATAATTTTCTTTTTCATTTTTTTCATCTCTTTTTTTTGGGCTATTTAACGTGGCTCCCTGTTAGTCCACGGGTCGAGCATACAAAAGAGGTCGAAGTGTCCGCTATTGAGGGATCGTTATCCGCATTCTCCCATTCCCATCCGCCGTCCTCGTTCTGGGTGGCCAGCAAATTGTCAGCGGCTTTTATAATCGCGCTTTGATAATCTGATGTCCCTTGAGCGCTCACTACCCCTGTCTGAAACACAGAAATCAGAGAGATCAGCATTAATGCCGAGATTGCTGCAGTCAAAGCTTTCGCTCTGATGGCTCTTCTCGTGTTTTTTACCTCCTTCCTACTTTTGCCCCCCAACATTCGCTTCTTGACCATCAGATGGGATACAACGTCGGAAAAGCTAGCGGGCTTCTTGCGGTGCTTCTCCAAGTCGGCCTTGATATTTATCAGAGTTTTATAGGCCTTGTCCGAGACCCAGATTGAGGGCATGAGTATCTGATGAAAAGATAATCTGTGTTTATAAACGTCTTAGGAACTATTGGTAAGGATTTTAGATAAGTTAAATTCCTTGAATATGTGCCCTAGCCTAATTATTAACCGTATCAACGAGTACAACAAATGCGATTGCACATATCATGAACCATTTAATGATGAGTGGATTTCATTGGGTCCAACATGGGTGGGCTATTTGGGCAAAGAAGTGGACTCCATTGGAATTATTACGGCACCGCTGATGTTCTTTCATAAAAATAGCTATCACGCCGTCCCCCCATCCTTTCCTCAAAAATAAAAAGGCAGGGCCGTGACGTTTTCCCTGCCGTTTATCTTCGTATGGCGAATGCAAGCACCAGAATCGCGATCACTATAAAGGCCAATGAGGCTAGGGGTATCTCTAGCGGAACCGTCCCAGGTACTCCAGCTGGCCCTTGTGGCCCCATAGGTCCGGTGTCTCCCTCGGGTCCAGCCGGCCCTAGTGGCCCCGTTGGTCCCGGCTCTCCTAGCTCTCCCGGTGCTCCCGGCTCTCCTGGCTCTCCCGCTGGTCCCGTTGATCCCGTCATGTCTGGAACCGTGAAATTATCGTATGCGTATGAGGTATTGTCTGTCGCGCTTATTGTGTAGATACCAGGGTCCGAGGTCAGGGCGGCGAATATGGCTGTGAACTCTCCGGCATTATCGGTCTTCACTTCGGACGGTATGGTGTCTACCTTAGTTGCGCCCCAGGATATCGTCATAACGGTGGTCGGTGCGAATCCGCCGCCCGTTATGGTGGTCACGAAGCCCTCGTCTGGCGTCAGTATTATCTCCGGGACTCCGGGTGTGAACGGCCCTCCGAGTAGGTAGTCTAGTGTTGGTGTTGTCGTGTCCGTGAGCGTTGCCCAGATGTAGTTGTTAACTGTGTCCACCCCCGAGTCAGAGCACTGCCGCCATGCTAGTAATACATTGTCCCAGTAGTAGAGGCGCAGCTCGTTTTCGACGAGACCCAGTGCCAAAATGTCGGCGTCCTCGTAGTATACCTTGATGGTTATGTTCTCCAGTGCGGTTGGGTCGGGCACATAGACATCCACGTAGAGGCCGGCGCTGCCGAATGCTGGCTCCCCCGTGTTTTCCGGGATGTCCGGGTACTTCATCACCGTTACGGTTGTGGATTGTCCGCTTTTACAATTGTAGTCGACCTTTGTCCCCGCGGTGTTCTCAGCGTCTACCATACCCGAACCCGTCACGGGTTGGGATGTGACGGCCACTAGTAGCCACGGGCTGTAGTCCACGTTGGCGCTGATGTTGTCACCAGTACCCGGGCCGACCCCTGATGGTCCGGAGTTGTCCCCCCACCAGTTCAGGGTGGCATCCATCACCATGGGTGTGCCCTGTATATTCGAGCTTATGGCTCCAGAACCATTGTTATAGATATTGTTATAATGGACCTCTGGGGAGGCTGGAATGTCACCGCCCCAATCGATTGGGGTTCCGCCCTCACCACTTATCCAGAGCTGGATGCCTATTGGGTTGTCTCTGAGCGTGTTGTAGGAGATGGTGTTCCCAGTAGCGGACCCAAACATATAGATTCCACGTTGACCGTTTCGAACATCGTAGACCTCGTTATTGGTGATGGAACAGTTCTTGGCTACGTTGATTTGAATGCCACCACCGTGGTCGCCCCAAGCCACTTTCCAGACATCGTGCACGATATTCCCAGTGATGATGTTGCCAGACGTTACCGTGTAAGTTGTTTGAGCACCACCGTAGTCCATGACCATGATGCCCATCCTGCCTGTGTCGTACACCTCATTATTTTCAATGAGATTGTCATAGACGGTACCGCTGTTGCCCCAACTAAACAATAGGATGCCGCAACCGTGCCAGGCATTAACAGCACCATGGATTTTGTTGTTTTTGATAGTGAGACCGCTGGTTTCCCATCCAAGGATACCATTTTTGCACACGGTAGTCCCATCAATCTCAAAGCCGTCAACCGTCACGCCATTGGCACTGATATATATGGCTGCCCCGAAATTTGCTGGAGTGGTCGGGGGCCTTATGATCGCACCCAGCTCTGACTCCGATTGAAGTACGAGGTTGTCTGTACCAATTGTTATTGCTTCAGCGTAGGTTCCCGCTGCCACGAGCACGGTTTCGTTTGGAGAGGCGTTGTCGATTGCGAGCTGGATGGAGTTGAAGTTGTCCTCAGTATCGACGTTTTGCACGTTCCAGCTTCGCGCAACCCCTGTCAGGTAGGGTGCGTCTAACCATGGCGTGTAATCGACGTTATCGTTGGCATTGTCGCCTGTGGCGCTCGGGTTCGTAGTTGGATTGCGTGGACCGGTCGGGTCTCCCCACCAGTTCAGGGTCGCGTCGACTTGTTCTGCGAGAACGTTACCAGTATGGTGCCACCAGACTGAACTCTCCGCGCCATTTTCGTTGCCGACTATGTCGTTGTAGTGGACTTCCGTGCCCGAGGGGGTACTTTGTTCATAGGAGAAATCGTACGCCAAGGATCCGATTCCGACATCGTTGTTCAACACATCGTTGTACCTGATGATGGTGCCTATCGAGTTCCCTTGGACACTTATTCCAGTTTCATTACCTTCTACCATGTTGTTCTCGACAAGATTGCTGTCTGCGGGTGCGTCACGGTAATCTTCGTATCCTACAATCTGTATGCCTCCCTCACAGTTGTGCACGTAGTTGTTCGAAACCACGACATCACTCGAGCCAGCCACAAGAATCCCCGACCCCGACCAGTTTTCGGATTCGAGAAATGCCCCGCTGACATCGTTTCCAATTATAGTTCCAGTTGTTCCGTTGCCTACTTGGATGCAGTTGTTGTGAGCTTCACCCATAGGCTCTCTGACAACGTTGTTCAGTATGTGGACTTCGTCGGGAACAGGTCCCCATGTCGCCGAGAATGCTCCCGCTAAGATTCCAACAGTAAGGTAGTTTTCGACCGTGAAACCATCGAATGTTGCGATAGTCCCTTTTCCATTGATTAGAACCGCCATCGGAGCCTCTTGAGCGTTTATGATTGTATTCTCTGCGCCCTCCACGGATCTGACCGTCAAGGACTTGTCGATGTTTATGTTCTCATTGTAGGTCCCCGGGTACACGAGTATGTTGTCGTTGGGGCTCGCGTTATCTATCGCATCTTGGATCTTGGCGAAGGCGTTTTCACCCCATGTAACATTCTCACCAACGTCGGCTTTCACCTGCTCATCGTTCTCCCAATCGTTGTCGACAACAATGTTAATGTTTGTCGGCGGTGGTACCTGCGCGCTCGCCGTCCCCGCCTGAAACACAGAAATTAAAGAGATAAACATTAATGCCGTAATCGCCGTTGTCATAATTTTTTTCTTCATTTTGTTAACTCCTTTTTTTTGGGATTTTTAACGTGGCTCCCAGTTAGTCCACGGGTCGAGCCAAAAAAAGTCGAAACGTCAGAATAAATGATTTGCGAACTTTGGGTCGTGTGCTGGTTTTAAGGTGGTCTCCTTTTTAGACTGGCCGAGCTGGGGTGACAAAAGTCAATGAGGCGATGGAGCAGGCTCTTGGAAAACGGTTTCAGCCGAAGCAACCGCCGTGTGCGTGAGTGTAAGTCTTGTGGGAAGAAATTCAACGGGCGGGCTGGAACGAGTTTGGCGATTAGCTCCTGCGTCACTCTTCCAGCTCAATGCCACTGAACCCTATGCACTCCCCGCTCGAGGCATCGATTAGGACCTCGACGTTTTGCGTCTCCACTTTCCCTCTGCGGAATCTACCCCTCGATTGGGGTGTGTCCACGCGCGCCTTGATTTCATACGCGTATCGGTCCCCGACCCGCGTGAGGTTAGAGGATTTGATGAGCAGGTTCTCTATCTTATACATGCGCTTTCTTATGACCGCCATGGCCTCTCGCTCTGCGTCCTCAAGACTGATGATTTCCTTATCCCTCCACATTACAATCTCCTCATCCTCACCGAATGGGCGAGTTCGCTCACCTACTTGGTTTTTTCTCCCCTGCGTACCTTTTCCTTTTTTCGGCAGGAAGTATAAAATTTCACGCTTTTTCTTCATTTTTTGCTCCCGCCAACACAGTCTGTTTGAGCTTCTCCTCTAAGTTAGTTATGTTTGCTCTCCTATTAGATATTTGGCACTAAGTGCCTTTTGTTCGGTTCTTTCGGAATTTGGGCATGAAATTACCGCTTATTAACAGATCAACTAGCTGCTAAGAAGAGCGGTTATGCCAATTCCGATGCCCCTAATTTTTGATAAATAACGCTTGTGCGCTTTTATTCAATTCCGGCTCTCTTTTTTAGTTCCTTCAAGAATTCGTCCACGTCACCGAGGACGTGAAATCTGCGTTTTTCAGGTTCGCGCTCTAGGAAGGTTTCTCTTCGTCCCGCTACTGCCGCTAGTTTGCGCTCTTTTAGTTGGCGCTTTTCCAGTGTGATTTCTGGTCTGCGCTTTTCTAGTTTGAATTCTTTTAGTTTGAGTTTTTCCAGTTCGCGCTCTACTCGTTTGCGCTCTTCTAGGTTGCTCTTTTCTAGTTCGAGTTCTAGTCGCTCGCGTTGTTTGCGTAGTTCGCGCTCTTTGGAGGTCTCTTTTTGTTCATCTACTGGAGGCCCCCCTCGTTGTGCAAATATGGTGTCTCCAAACATGTCCACATCTCCCTTATAATACTGCACTGCAAGCCTTTTTTCAGGATGAATTAACCAACGTCCAAGACCAGCTCCTCTCTCGATGCTGGTCTCTTGGAGGGTACTTAACGGTCGGTCGAAATCTACTGTATACCTTGGGAATTTGCCCATCAACGAGCCTTGTTTGATGACATGTATCAATCTCCTGTTAGTCAAGAATAATATTCCCGTGTGGTGTGCTCCTCGAATACCCCTCCATGTAAGATCATCATTTATCACGTTAATTTTGCCATAAGGTGTTTCATCGGTTTCGTAGGTTTCTTTGCCTTGTGTTTTTGCTACTCTTGTCCTTCTACATGAAATGATGTTTTCCCCATTGAGTAAAACGGGCTGATATTTCCAATCTTCTTCTGAAGGCGGTAAAAGTGCGGAATTCGACACTTTCGTAATTTTCTTTTTTGGCTTAGGTAATCTATGACCATAAGAAACTCTGACAAGTTTTCCTTTCACGATTGCCCGGGGCACAAAACCACTCCTTTTTTAATTCAAACAATAACTAACAATTTCGCGACTTAAGGGTAACTTTAAAACCCGATTAACCACGGAAACTCGACCTAGACCCTGGCCCCTATGCACTTTCCGGTTGAGGCATCGATCACGATCTTGAAATCTCGCTCCTCCACTTTTTCCTTCCTGAACACACCCTTAGATTTGATCACCATGTCCAAGCGCCCCCGGATATCATACGTGATCAGGTCCCCGGCCCGCTTGAGATCAGAGGCTTCCATAAACAGGTTCTTTATCTTGGAGTGTATGCGCCTTCTTATGACCGCCATAGCCTCTCGCTCTGCGTCCTCGAGTTCGATGAGCTCCTTCCCCTCCGCGGCCAACTCGTCAGTCATTATACTCACCTCCTGATTACTTCTTTCCCCCCTAATTAAATCCAATCAGTTCAAAAAATAATATAAATCCGCCCGAAAAGAGGTTTGCGAACTATTGGTCAGAACCCTTGGTAGTACCATCGGTGGTCAGAACTAAGTTCAGAATCTGAATTTAGTTAAGGTTTATTTACCCTGATGAATATCTTGAGCCATGTCGCAGATAGAAGACGTATTTTACATCTTTGGGGATGGGAAATGGCACGAGGTTGACGAGATAGCGAAGGAAGTCGCCCTCCCCAAATCCCAGGTGAAAAAGGTCCTTGATTTTTTGGCCGAGTTTAAGTTCATTGAGTTCGATGAGAAAAAGAAAAAGAGTAAGGCGACGCCCGATGGGCGGAGGATTCTATCGAGAGAGAAATCCTTTAAGTTCTCTGTGTTTCTTTAATAACTCATAACCCCGATCGGTGACCGCCCAGGTCGATGGCGAGTTGGTCTGAACTTTTATCAGTCCACCCTTGGCTAGGTCTTTTACGTATTGCTTGCATCGGCTGAAGTTCAGGTTGGCCTTATAAACAATGCGGGTTTTACAAGCTCCATCATCGATTGCGTTCAAAATGTCAGCATAAATATCGATCAGACCCCTTCGCTTCACGTCCCTCATTTGCCAGCCTCACCTCATCAAAAATCCCCTTAATTTATAGGGGATTCCCTTAATTTTCAACAGAGTAATGTAAATCCGTCCGAAAAGAGGTTTGCGAACTATTGGTCAGAACTCTTAGTAGTGCCATCGGTGGTCAGAACTATAGTCAGAACCTCAAGTTAGCTAAGGTTTATTTACCCGGATGAATATCTTGAGCCATGCCACAGATAGATGACATTTTTCGTGTTTTTGGGGACGGGAAATGGCACGAGGTTGACGAGATAGCGAAGGGAGTCGCTCTCCCTGAATCCAAGGTGAAAAAGATCCTTGATTTTTTGGTCGAGTTTAAGTTCATCGAGTTTGAGGGGAGAAAAAGAGAGGGTAAGGCAACACCTTATGGGCGGAGGATTCTATTGAGAGAGAAGTCCTCTAAGTTCCCTGTGTTTTTTTAAGAACTCATAACCCCGATCGGTGACCGCCCAGGTCGATGGCGAGTTGGTCTGAACTTTTACCAGCCCACCATTGACTAGGTCATTTATGTATCGCTTGCATCGGTTGAAGTTCAGGTTGGCCGTGTAAACAATGTGGGTTCTACAAGCCCCATGATCGATTGCGTTCAACATATCAGCATAAATCTCGATCAGGCCCCTTCGCTTCGCAACGCCCCTTTGCCAGCCTCCGTTCATGAAAATTCCCTTTATGGGCGAAATTTCCTATTTTTTATAAGAAAATCCTTGCTGCTTTTAGTTTTTTATCCCTTAAATACTTTACTGTTCACAGTCCAATTTTAGGACAAATTAATGATAATTTCAGAAAAAATTTGTTGAAACTTGAGAATCAGTCACGAAAAAAGCATTTTAGTGGGGGGATGCATGCTTTTTGCCGAAAACCTCTAAACGAGGACGAGAGGGTTGCAATCTTGGATTAAGCCTGGTTTAGCGGCTTTTTGCCCCCGATTACTTCACTCTGATGCAGAACTGATCATGTTGGAGATACAGCATAAATAGCATGAGGAAGCCTATCGAACGATATCGCTGGCCCCAGAAACTTGTTGAACGGATAGGAGAGGCGATAGGGTTGGAAAACACGGGTCACCAGCACATCGAATTCATCGAGTGCATAAGGAACAGACTTCGAACTCGGCTATATGGAAAAATCTTCTAGACGTTAGGCACATATAGTTGGCTTAGGACTGATTCAAAGTTGGCCGATCACTACTAACTTGGACGGCGAAGGAAAATTCATCATAGAAGATGGCAAAAAATGTTGGCAATTCGTCTCCACCTGAAAAAGTGGACTTTTCGCCAAATAAAAGTTAAACCAAATTTTATTTACTCCACTCTTTACCCCTCAATATTTTTAAGCGTCTTTATACGAGGGGTCATTGAAAGTAATAAAAAGGTGTATCTTAATGCGTGCCATGATTATCGGGCGCTGGCAACCTCCTCATAAAGGACATATCGAAGTTGCGAAGCAGATCCTGCGCGAAGTCGACGAATTAATCGTGGGGATAGGGAGCGCGCAGGAGAGCCACACGCTCGAGAACCCCTTCACGGCAGGCGAGCGAGTGCTCATGCTCACCCGCGCCCTAGCAGCGGCAGGGATAGACCTCTCGCGAGTGCACCTCATTCCCATCCCAGACGTGAACAACAATGCAGTCTGGGTATCACACGTGATTTCGCTCTCCCCGCCCTTTGAAATCGTCTACTCAGGCAACCCGCTGGTTAGACGCCTCTTCAAGGAGGCAGGTTTCAAGACAAAAATACAGCCAATGTTCAAGCGTAAGGAATACTGGGGGACCGAGATTCGCGATCGGATGATCAAGGGTGGGCGGTGGGAGGAACTAGTGCCGAAAGCCGTGGTTGAGGTAATGCGTGAGATAAAGGCGGTCGAGAGACTGAGGGATCTGTCAAAGACGGATTACTTGCTTAGATAAAGGCTATGAAATAGTTATCCTGAGTGAAGGCGTCTCCATATACCCAATTAAAATGCCTCGCAAATGATACGTTCCTGGACCGATGGACGAGTACTCACCCGTGAGCCGGTCATAGACCATCTGATTCCAATTCCAAACCCAATTGTGGGATTCTCCAGGTCCAAGGCTCAAATTAGTAAATGCTTCAATAAACCCCTTGTCGTCTGACCATGCGCAAACCACTTCGAAATTTTCGTCGTAAACAACCAAGTCGAATTGATATCCACTCGAAAAGGTAAAAGTAACGTTTTCCTCACGGAGGTTTTGCACGACGAGTTCTACATCGATGTTTTCTCCCTGGTTAAATTCCGTTTTATCTAGACTTATCGTGAGTTTCGCCCCGTTCTCAACCACGCTTGCAGTATTCTCCCCTGTGGCCTCTGAGCTCGACTTTTGATAGAGAAAAATCCCCATGACGCAGATAACCACCAAGGCTCCTGCGATTAGTTCCCTCTTCATTTTACTCACGTAGGAAAATTGGGAAGTCTCCCTGTGGCAATTCTATTTCACTTATCTCGCTCAAATCCTCCAGATTGTTCATTTTTACTGACCTGCCTGAAATGGTGTAAAGTACGTTATCGATGTAAAGAGATCTTTGAACCGAATAATTATAGGGATAATATCTGCCCCATTCGTTGATGTGATCATCATTGTTGAAATGAGTTATCCTTCCCTTAAGCACGAACCCATCATCTAAAGAGACATCGAACACGTAGGCGCCCTGCCAGACATATTTTCCGTAAGCATCAGGGGGGATTTCTCCCGGATAACTCTCCTCGTCTATTTCCGCGAGCAAGATGGGCAGTACGAGGAGATTTTTGCGCCTGCTGAACAAAAATGCCTTGTGATCTTGTAAGGCGTAGGAATCGGTTCCCCTGTCACCTATTACGTATTTCGATATTTCTCTTGGGTTTTCTGGGTCGCTCACATCAAAGAGGGCTATCTTTACGCCCTGGTACCACGCGAAAGATCCCATGTCCACGGCGTCCTTGCCCACGCCTATCAGGTGAGTTTCATCGTAGGGGTGTAGATAATCGGAGTACCCCGGTATTTTCAACTCTCCAAGAACCTTTGGATTGTTTGGGTCCTCTAGATCTATCACAAAAAGAGGGTCAACTTTTTTGAAAGTTACTAGGTACGCCCTACTGCCGATGAATCTTGCGGAATAAATCCTCTCACCAGGAGCGAGCCCCTCCAGCCTTCCGGCGATGTCGAGATTTCCGTCAAGCACGTAAACGTTGTTCTGGCCCATCCATCCTGTCGTAGTCGCTATCCTGAAATGTCCTTGGTATTCGTCCATGGAAAATTG
>CAZESD010000020.1:0-15263 GCA_964514945.1 Hadarchaeota archaeon (SeqCode) | reverse complement strand
CTAACCAAAAAATCCAAGAATTGCCGAAAGGTCTTTGGGCCAAGCCCCCCGAGCGCGGAAAGCTCATCCAATCTTCCCCTGCGTATCGCCCCTAAGGCCCGTTCCTTCTCCGCCAAGAGTTTTTGAATCACGGATTTTCTTAGCCCGCGAGCTTTCGAAAGCCGCTGTTCGTCCAATCCCTTAAAAGTCCGCGCAAGGCGCTCCCGAAAGACTTGAGAATATCCAAGCGCCATCGTGACATCAGTGGGGATCACACCGCCGGTAACGTACTCGACAACTTGGGTCCGCTCAGTTTGCTCCAGTGTCATTATTGCATCGTCAATCACTCGGATATGGAAGCCGCGACCTGAATATGAAAATACTATGTTACGCAGACCCAAATCCGTACTCATGGTCTCGGCGAACTCCATCGCGATTCGACGGGCCTCATCGATGCATCGTTCACAAACGTTCCCGGATGTACAACCACAACTTTTCAGAGGGAGATCCTTCGCATCGATATCAAAAGCGAGCTCGGATTTCATCCACCCCTTCCGCATCGACGGCTGATCGTAAAGTGCGACGCTGGCGAACACGGAGTAAGGTGCCTTGTTCTGTAAATACTCCATCAATTTTTCGACGGTCATGAACTGATTGTACCGATGGCTTGGCCCCGTGCCATCTAGATCGAACCCGAACTCACGGAGCGAAAGCGTGTGAAGGATGAAATCGGGCAACTCGCGTTTGTTCCATTCCTCGGAGTAAAATTGCTTTCGCTCCTCTGGGGTTGCTTCACGCATTTTCATTTATCCACCTGCGCCCGTCCTCTGCTCGGATAATCTTCTAAAATAATAGGTTAGTGGATTCTTTATCTTACGATTACGACAAAATTCATCTGGGTCGCAGAGCGGCGCGGCCGACATCGCTATTTTTGAACAATTCGGGCAACGATACCACTTCGACTTTCCGCTGCCATCTAGGCGGGGCTCGGTCGTCATGCCGAACCCGAGATGGTAGTAAACATTCGCCTTTTCTTGGGGTTGATCCTTGAAAAACGGGGGTTTGCATCGCTCGGCCGCCTCAAAAATTGGTGCCGCGATCTCATCCCGAACGACCGAAATGTCCTTAATAAAATCACCAATCCGGTTAGCGACCCTGCCCGAGGGAGAAACGCGCGCGTAAGAGAGAAACGAAGTCAGCAGAACGGTGATCGCGTAGTTCCTCACCCCCGAGCCGACCCCGCCCATGGCTATTTTCACGCAAGGTGGGAATGACTCGGGGCGAAGCTTTCCTCCCGGCACGCGCGCAAACCTCTCGCGAAGCTCGAGTTCCGGAGGCAAAAGCGAGGAAATGTGCTCACCAACTTCGGTAAGCCGCTTGGGTGGCGCCCCAACGTCAGAGAAGCGCTCGTATACCGATGTCACGTATTCCTCTGTTCGAACGGCTATGAAGGCCGAAAAGAGATCCCAGAGATCGCGAGGTGTGATCACCGCCCTGCCGTTCACCAGATAGAACTTCGTCAGCTCGGCGCGTCGATGTCTGAGTAAGGGGGCCAGATCTGTCCAGCGCACCGCATATCTAGGCAAATACTGCGGGAGTAGGCGATCGTCTATGGTCTCTATGCCGTCCTCCGCGAGGCGTCGGTCACGTATCTTGTAGAGATCCTCCCGCGGGATCTCTATACTACCAAGCTTGATCCCATCTCCCCCCTCCAGCTCAACGAGCTTAATCGAACGCTTAACCACTTCCAAACACAAATTCCCATGCCCGCGCTTGAAGAGGTCGTACATGCGATACTTGATCGTGTTCTTAGTCATATCACTTATCAGGCGGGCTTCGCGCGAGTAGGGGTAGGAAACCGCGGCCACGCCCTGACACATGAGGTAAAAGGAGAGCACTTCAGCTCGAACTGCCTCGATATCAGACTCAACCACCATTTCCCTGCTCGACCATTTCACGCGCGCGATGGCTCGATCGACTACTTCCTGCGGCATCGAATCCAGCGGGGGTGACTCCTCCACCAGCTTCTTTGCCTCATCTCCAAACGGGTCTAGCGTTGCTACATACTCTGGAGCGATCAAGATTCGGCCTCACCAACGATTTATTCTTAGAGTTCGATACCACTTTCACATCGATTTGAAATAGCTAACCTAAAAACTTTCAGTGGAAATGAAGGTTGAATTTTAACTTTTTTTACTATATTTCCACCTCGACCCCCAAAAGTTAGCCATCGGAGCACGCTGACACCACAAAATACCTAAAAGCTCCCAGCTTTGCCCCTTCGATTCGCAAAATCTCCCCTTAAATCGCTTCTTTTTTGAGGGGTGGAAAATGGGCATGGATAAAGGATCATGAACCTATTTGGAATTTTCAACCTTTTGAGATAAACCTCGTGTTCAGGGATGGAAAGGCCAAGCGGGTCATCCGCAAAACCTATAAGTTACCCTCTACCTCTTTCAAATACCTCTTTAAGCACATCCACAAACTCTTGAATGTTAACTTTGCCAGAACAAAATTGCCTGTAATCCTCGCTTTTCCAATCGACAACTTTATATGGGCCCCTTGGTCTAAGATTCACTCTTGTTCTCTTGAATACCCTTAAAATACTTTTCCAATTCTTGACAGTTGATCTGCCATGTTTATCTTCAAATAGTGCTTCGTATGCTTTATCAAATACGCTGCACATTACTGCCCATCCCCCAGTTTTGGTGAGCACATATCCTGGGTTGCCCCAGGCAATTGGGTTGTTAAGGTGCCATGCTGCAAAGTAGTCGTCAAGAATTTTTGCTATTTTAGGGACAGATAATTGGCGTCCTCGGGCATCCACGAAAACATTGCTTCTAACGTGTCCACGTAAATTTTCCCAAAGAGTTTTCACCGTTACAAGATGATGGCTTGGCTCTCGTTTAAATTCTCCACTAGAAGTTATCCTCCCTGGCGGTGTAAATAATATCTTATGATGAAGAATTCCGCGCCTCCTATTGAGTTTATCAATTATCTTCACAGTTTTATGATCGTTTTCGTCCTCTAGCATGACATGAGATCCGTACTTAAAGTCCAGTGTAATCATCAAGTTTTTATCCACAGGCTCCTGCGTATAATTTATTGTTACAAATTGCTCCGCCCACATTTTCATTGGGGCATATCGATAAGCAACAACTGGGAGTTCATACTTAACATTTTCGTCCAGTTGCAAGGAGGTTCTTGTTAACGTTGGATCAAAAGCTTTTAATCTATGCTGTCCATCAACACACCACGCGTGTTTCCTTCTATCGTCTGGAAATGTAATTTCGACTATTTCAAAGTCCTCTCCCATTTTTCTAAAAGGATCCACGCGTACAGTATCATATAAATTAATAATGATTGCTGGGGGGATGCATTTGTTCCCGCTTAGATACTCGGCAATTCTTCTACATCTCTTGATTTTGGTAAATCTCTGCGGCCATGTTGGATGTTGTCTTGTGCTTGGCTTAACTTCAACAAGTTTTACAAGTTCTCTACCGTCAATTTTGAACATGATAAGTTCTTCACCGTGTTGCGTAAGTTTTACACCATAAACTTTCATCTTTTCACCCGACTCCGAAGATATCTTGCATATAATTGTCTTAAGTCTTTAAGATGTTTATTGTGAAACTCGCACATCCAAACTAGCTCTGGCCGGGAGGTTTCCCCACCCCCATACCGAACTGGGATTATGTGATGTAGCGTTAAATGCTCGCGCTCTCCACAAGGAGGGGCCCAAGGTCTATCTTTAAAATAACATTTCCTAGGCTTTGCTAACATTTCGAGTTTCTTTTCTAACGAAATAGGTTCGCGATAGTGTTTTTCATAATAATCATCTAAAATTTCCTCAACTTCCCGTACTTCACGTTCATCCCATCGTCTCTCAGTTTTCATCTCAAGTTTTTTCTTCAATAATTTTCGTATGACTCTGCCAGATATTGCTATACTGTTCCACTCTTCTTTCGTAATTAGGGCTAGGGCTCTTTCCTCACGTAGGATATCTTCAAAGCCTAAAAGGAAATTATGCATGTCAAGTTCGCTACCTAACTTTTTTAAATCACAGTATATTCTTTCGACCCGACACAAGATATTCGGGATACCTTCTCTCAAATTCGCCCCCCATGTGTTAAGTAAACATTCCATTTAACTTATTATTTCTGGGAACTCCATTTTATCGGCCCCGTATCTCGAAGGTTAATGCCCCTTGGTTTCCACAAAACTCGGCGATTCCCCCTCCGTTTCGGAAGTTAATGCGTTGTTTTATGGCTTAGGGGTTATAACAGGCTTATAATCTCTCTTCTCATCTCTAAGATATTGCGCTAACTTTATCGGCTTCTCTCTAATTCCAGTTCCGATTTTCGAATACTCACCAAAACTTTTTGATCTTTTTTTCCTTTAACACACTCCCTTTCACTTGATATCACTCCGCCTCGATCCTTGGAGCCAACAAGAACCGCAGCTTACCCTTACCCTCGGCGACTGGTAAATCCAGCTGAATCGGCAAATCCATGCCCAAGTTGATGGTAATGGCCTCCGACGATCCCGCTGCCTTCGTCATGTCGCTAAGGTATTTTATGTTGAACATCGCATGCGCCGGTTGCTTGACGCTGAGCTTCAGCAGCCCTTGGTCTCCCTTGTGCAGTTTAAGTTCAGAAGTGCCCTTATCGCTCTCAGCAGAAAGGAAAAATCCGTCCTCGCTCAATTCGAATTTCACATTGTCCCCCACAATCTCTGCGTCCTTCAATCCATCCTGAATCACCCCCGCCGCTACATCAGCGGTCGCGGTGAACTGAAGCTTTGGCTCGGGCAACTCCGCCTCGCTCACATCTATGAGAGGCAAGCTGAGGCGCCTCGTCGATACGCCCTTGAATGTGAGGGCCAAACGATTTTTCTCCTCATCGAGCTCGAGGGTCAGCTCGTCCTCGGCCTTGGCGCGTGCCAGAATCTTGTTCATCTCGGTGAGGCCTATGCCCAAAGTCGTTGGTTGCTTGACCTTGTACTCCTCGAATACCGAAGCTGGCAATTCGAAATCCAAAAGCGCAACGTGCGAGGGGTCCATCGCCTTCATCTTGATGCCCTCGGGGGTGAACTTGAATGCCGCCTCGTCGATGAGGTTCACCATCGCGCCCACGCATGTCTTCCAAGTCTTCGAATCCGCCATCTTGACACTTACCATTTCATCCACCCTCCTCGATTTCTTTCTCCAATTTTTTAACTTCACGTCTGACTTCTTCATACAATTCCAGGTCCAATCCCTCCATGTTCTGCACGATCTCAGCCCGCAGTTCGTGGGCGCCAGCGACGTTCAGCGGCGTTCCGAACACCCTAATTCTTGATCCTACCTCCACGCCTTCAACCACCGCGGGGTCATCGAAAACCACGGTGAGGCGACCTGAGCCATCGTCGAGCACAAATTCGGCTTCCTTCTTATCAACTACCAGCCCGACTACCCTCACCTGCTCATCGCCTATTTTTATCTCGGAGATTTTTCTGCTGCGCGCCGGCTTTCTGCGCGGTCGAAGTTCTTCCATGCTGACCCTCATCCTCTTGTCATATCTCTCTTTTATGTTTTAATTCCATCTAATGCTATGTGTATTCTCTCCAAGTGTGACCGCACTTTACACAACGGTAGAACCGTGTCGTCGCCTCGTCTGCTGCGCGTGTCTGTCGCAGCCACCAATGGGCTGTGTCGTGCCCGCATTTAGGACATTTGACTCTAGTGGTCGGTAGCGCGGGCTTCGCTTCCTTCTCTATCACCGTTATCATCTCCTTCTGCTTGGCTGGTTTGACGAGTTTGTATTCTTCCAATTTTTCTGCTTTTGCAGTGTAGCCACAGGTATCACAAACGAGAATTGGCCCCTGCTCGACCTGCTTTGGTAGCATCAGGTTTCCACACTTCGGACAGAATTGCATGCAATCACTTAAACCCTGCCTCTTTTAAAATCCGTGCATGATCGAAAGCCAGCTCACGCCAAGGAATATGCTTGAAAATTTTTATATCTTGAGCATCGCTGCTTGCTTTTAATCTGCCACCCGCCCGTTCTGCCAAAAAGCATACGCTGACAACATGCCCCCGCGGATCGCGCTTTGAATCTGAGTACACGCCCACAAGCTTCCCCAGCTTGACTCTTAAACTTGTTTCCTCCTTCACCTCGCGTGTCGCCGCATCTTCAACTCTTTCGCCATAACGCACGAATCCGCCTGGTATCGCCCACCGCCCCTTATACGGTTCGTTCTTTCGCTTAATCAGCACCACGCCATCGGGAGTTCGAATAATCACATCGACTGCGAGCATGGGGCATCTTTCCATGCTATCAACCTCCCTGAAACCAGAGCGACAGATAGCCGAGCTTCGGGATTACGAAAATTATCTTTCCCATGATTTGCTCGGGTTTTATTGACTTTTCCACGGACAAAATTCCTCTGTTGCTATCCCCCTTCGTCGTTAATCGAACCTCCCCGTCCTCGTTCTTTATGTCTACGACCCGGTGGACGAGCGGCGTTGGTTGACCGGTATCAAATATGATGACTTCGCCGACTGCTATTTCGGTGACGGATCCCACGCCCTGGATGATGAGCATGTCCCCGCGCTCGAACCCGCCTTGAATTGGAAATTGGGAGGGGTCGTAACCACGCGTCTCGAAATATTCCCTCCAGCTCTCATCCCGGTGCTTCATGCTGTTGGATATGACCGCCCTCCAGTACGGGTCGGCGCGAAGAGCCAAGACCAAAACACCACTCACGCCAAAATAGAGAATAGCTAAGATCAAGATGAATTTCAGCACTTCTTTAATGATATGGTGGCCGAATATATCCACTACAAACTTCTTGGTCACACGTAACTTCTTCCATGATTTTTTTCTCGCCAAGCTAGGCCCTCCCGTAACTCTCGCCTCGCACCATGGCCGTGGCAATCAAGTGCGCGACCCTTAACGGCTCCGGGATTAGGCTGCGCGTCGAACTTAATTTTACCACCTGTTCAGCATCGGCGCGCCCCATGCCGACAAACTGCATGTAGACGGGCTCCGCTCGGGGTTTAGTCCTCACCGGATAAATCTTGCCAGAACTCTTAATTATCTTCCACCGCTCGCGCCAGTTGGAGAGATGCTTGATCGCTTTTCTGACATCCACCATGTTCGGCAACTCCCTGGAGACGATAATGATTGGCAGACCTGTTTGCTCGAATACTTTCTTGATATCGAGCACATTAAAGCCGGCAAAAGTTACGCCGTCCGCCATCACTATTCTGAGCTGCCCTCGGTGGCGACTTCGGTTGATCATCTCGACCACGCGTTCGGTCACATCGGTGCCGTCCTGCTTGATGGTGGTGCTCAGAACTCCGTCTAGCCATCGCCCTCCCCTGAAGACCGTTCCTACGAGCGGAACTGTTCCCCTCGCATGTCGCTCAAATGGTCCATCGTCTATGCCGAGAATCCGTATCTCTGGCTTTATCTGCCAAAATTTGACTTTTTGCAACTCAAGCCCCCGCGAGGAGCGCTCCGCGATCATTTCTTGAGCTCTCGCTGCAACTGCTTCTGTAGCTCCTTCAACTGTTCCGCTACTTGCCCAGCCGCATCCATGAGGGCGCGTTCGGGCGTCTTTCCCTTTTTTGTCTTCACGTAAAACTTGGGGGACTCCGTGAGAGGGTGTTCGATCACGTAGGATGCCGCAACGACGTGTTTGTCGCTAAGCAGGGTTTTGCGCAAAAGGTTGCAGAGGGTATGATCCTCCTCCCTCACCTTTATTAGTAGGGCCCCCTCACCCTTTTCGACAAGCTCAAGCTCCACGGCTATACACCTTACTTAATTTATCCCATTGACTTTATGAAGATTGCGAGTTTTTGAGGAACTCCATTATCTTGTGCTCCACCCCGCGGGCCTCCTCCTTCGAGCCAAATACCTCTATCTTGACCGCTCTGGGGCGCGATTCCGCAACTAGGTCCACTTCTAACTTCCCAAGTTTTTCCATCAACGCGATTAGCTGGGAGGCATCCTTCACCCGCACGTTGATGACTCGCTTTTGTTTTTGCATCAGAGGGCTCCTTGGCGGTAATCGTTCGCGATTTTCCTGAACTCTACGTTGCCGCACTCAGGGCATCGAAGCTTGGAATCCTCTCGCTCGAGTGCCGCACGGCAGCGCGAACAAGCTGCAACGATCACTCCTAGGTCATCTCCAGCCGTCGAAAGCTGGACGGGCCCTCTGCGCGCGTCCAGAACCCGCGCGCGGACGATGTCGCCGGGTTTAAACTGACGGCGCATCTCCTTGGCGTAACCAGTGCGAACCTGCGAAACATGAATGGTGCCCATGTTCGGGAGGGGGAGCTCCCGATTCTCGCACCCCTTGAGAACTCCTATGTAAACGTTCGCGCTCTGGTCTCTTACCTCCTCGACCCGCCCGACCACGGTGTCGCCGCGCTTTAACTTTGGCGGCCCCGAGGTACGGGACAATACCGAGATGCGCTTGGTTTGAACATCGACTAGCACCACGCCGGTACAAGAGGAATAAATCTTGCTACCCTCCTCGTATGCTCCATCGCTCGGGACGAACTCCTCCGCGGTCGCGAGGAAGTCCCCCGGAACAACGAAATCGCCTGTTTTTATTTCTGCCACGTCAATCCCACCTTAACTAATCTACCACGAGCTTAAATCTTCTTAGATAGAAGTACATCAGAAATCTTTCCTATTAACCTCGTCCATCCTGTATGGCTCAAACTTTGCCTCCCCCAGCATGACCCGAGCTTCAAAGGGGGTCAGGATCGGTCGCTCGAATCGCTCCGCATCATCAATGGGTATGCGCGGGCAGGCGGCGCAGATGAACCCATCAAGCCCAAAATCACCCAGCTCCTCAGGCCGCACCTCGTCGACCGCGAGTACGTGCGCGACCTTGCCGGCCCGATTGAGATCCTCAGCCAGCCTCGCCGCGAGCTTGAAGCGGGCCTGCCCGGATTTGATGCTCACGATGATGCCGAACCGCTCTCCCGCTGCAGCTCGAGCAATCATCGCCTTTCTCGCCCGCAGAAAAGCGTCGATATCTGGGGCGAGCGTCTTGAAGCCCTCCGAAATTGGGTTTACAGCTAAAACCTGCTTGCCAGTCGCGAGCGCTGCGCCCAGAGGGTGAAACTCGCCCGTGCCGATGTAAAGAAAACCATCTACGCGGGCGGCGACCGAGCGGGCACAGCCGAAATCACAGCCAAGAAGTTGTCCGGGGTACTTCGCCCTCGGTCCCGGCCTGCCGATAAACGGTTTGATTCCGCTCGAGCGGAGGAGCTTTGCTACATCCTGCAGGTGGGCAATGTGTTGAACGGCAGTGAGTAGCCCCACGCGCTTGAACTTCAACTTGGGCAGTACTCGCTCAACCACCCTAAGCGGATCAGCCGGCATGCGTGCCTCGATGTAGAGAGTTGGCAAGCAGGCTGACACCCCCATGTCTGCATGTCCATAGTGAACCAGCACGTCACACCCAAGCTGCTTTGCCTTTACATCGGCCAAATCGCAGGCGCCATAACAGCTGTCCGCCAACACGAGTGTCTCCACACCCATCTCAGCGAAAGGTTCCACGATTTCTTGTAGGTATTCCCTCAACCCTGCAGGGAGTTGAATCGCCATTCGTCTCGCTCGGTGTTGCCTTAGAAACCGCTTGACTCGCGCCCATTCAAAATCGTAAAATCTCAAACAACTTCCACCATTTATTGGTCAACACGCCAAGTATAATGGGTATTGTGTGCGGTCAACCAATATCAAATGGCTTCGCGACATCATCGCACCCGAACAAGTTGGCGAACTCGCTGCATTCAGAGATGTCAAAGTTGCCAGATCCCCCTCGAGTTCTCTTTGCCTGCTGTGCAAGGGCGGGCGAATGCTTTGTGGCAAGCTGAGATGCCCAATCGTGGCCAAAGCGCAATCGCTCGCCAAATCGAGCCTGCAAATCACCTCCCCTCACATCCAAGGCTCGACGCCCCCTGGGGTGTTCGTCGGGCGCATAGGCTATCCCAAAGTTTACATTGGCCCCATGGTGCCCCCCTACCGAGGCGACACCGAAATCCTCGACACCCCTGAGCTATGGATCGGGAAAAGCATTCAAGACATAATCGATTATCGCTTCGCCCTAATCCGTGGGAAGGTACGGGCAAGCGTGTACAACGCCCAATCTGGCGGGAGGTTGCTTGACACGCTTCAGGAGCTGGCGATGGGGAAGCGGCCTGTCGATGCTGAAGCCATGCTCACGAGAGTTCCTAACAAGGTGATAACCCTGAGCGGGGAGTCCCAACCCTTCGGTCCTTCTGCGCCCCTGAGATCATTCAAAACTTCAGACGTGAGTGTTGATCACAGAATAGAACGCGCATTCTACGACCGCGACTTTAAGGCGGCCGATGCGGTCGTCGAGCTCTACGAAGATGATATTTTGGTCACGCGCATCCAACGTGCTTTCAGCTTGGGCATGTTCGGCTTCCAAAAGCGTAGGAAGCTCGTCCCGACCCGCTGGAGCATCACAGCAGTTGACTCGATCCTATCGCTCCAGCTCATCAATCGAATAAAGCAGCACAATACAATCGACGAGTATCGCGTCTACTCCTTCGAACACCTTGACAATCGATTCGTCGCAATCCTGATGCCTGAACGCTGGAGCTTCGAATGGATCGAGGCGTGGTTCCCGGGCACCACTTGGAATCCCGACAAAAGTGCCGCTGCCCCAGCGATAATGGGGGACTTCGAGCCCTACCGGGGCCGGACGACTTACCCCGATGTTGGTGGGTGTTACTACGCTTGCAGGCTGGCGGTTGCCGAGAGGTTGAATCAGGAGCGGAGGCAGGCTTCGGCGCTGGTGCTTCGAGAAATTCATCCCGGCTACATCCTACCCGTGGGCGTCTGGAATGTGCGTGAAAGCGTCCGGCAAACTGTGCAGAGCGAGCCGCAGAAGTTCGACACCTTTCAAGCAGCACTAAATCATGCGCAAACGAAACTTACTATCCCGCTGCGCAAGTGGATCGAAAATAGTGAGATGTTAAAACGTGCTTTATTCCAGAAAAAAATCACGGAGTTTGTCGCGTGAGCGTCGAATATTCGTCCATCATCTGCAAAACCGCTCTCTCACCAAGCAAGTTGCCTGGATTGCGCTACTCGCTTAATCCTTATCTTGGCTGTGAGCACGGCTGCGTCTATTGTTACTCGCCCTCGACCCTTCGCGACGAATGGATTGCGATGAATTGGGGGAAGTTCGTGCGGGCAAAGCAAAATATCGCCGAGGTGCTAGCGAAAGAGCTGCGGAAAAAACCACGCGGCACGGTTGGGGTTAGCACGATATGCGATCCTTACCAACCATTAGAAGCCAAACTCGAGCTCACCCGCAAATGCATCGAACTACTTTCACAGGGGGGTTTCGATGTATGCATCCAGACAAAATCCAACTTGGTTTTACGTGACGAGGATGTAATCAAGCCCGGAGGTTTTGAAGTAGGGGTAACGATAACGACAATGGATACCGATCTGGCAGGCGAGCTTGAACCTCACGCTTCACCACCCGATGCACGCGCACAAGTGCTCGAAGAGTTCTCGGCACGCGGCGTTGAAACGTGGCTCTTTTTAGGACCGATTATCCCGGAGATCAACGATAGCGAGGAAAACATCAGGCGAGTAGTTGAAGTTGCCAAACGAACGAATAGCAGGCTCATCTACGACAGGCTTAACCTCAGGCGATGGGTGCTCGATAGGCTCGCACCGGTGCTTGAAAAAAAGCGTTCGGGACTGGTGAAACGGTACCCTGACCTCTCCCGAGATTCGGAAAACTGGCGTCGGGTATGCTCGAAGATCGAGTCGGCCTGCAGCGAGCTAGGGGTGAGGTGTGAGCCCGCATTCTCAAGCTGACCAAGTGCACTTTAAAAATGGAGCCGCCGGTGGGGATTGAACCCACGACCTATCGCTTACGAGGCGATCGCTCTACCAGCTGAGCCACGGCGGCCCACTAGATATTGTACGGCAATGTCGTTAAAAGTCCTGATGGCGCCGGGGCAGGGATTTGAACCCTGACGACCCAAAGGGTCAACAGCTCTCGAGGCTGCCGCATTAGCCTGGCTCTGCCACCCCGGCCCAACCAAGTTTTTGTTCCTCGTGGTAAAAAATCAATAGGTGGTAGATAGACCACGTTCAAATCTACCCACCGCTCTTTCACTCCACAACTATAGAACCTTTCCACAACCGCCTCAACTGTACATGGCACATGTTATCTGTGCTCCAGAACTCGACCACATCATCATCCGAGCGTAACGTCCTTCCAATTTGCTGGACGAATTCCCTCTCGGCCATGTCCCTGTAGTACCGCCGGAAGGGTTCTGCACCGAGGCGACGCTCCATCCCTTTCAATAACGGGTCTCCACGATCGGGGTACGGAAATTTCAAAATGATGACGCTTTTCATACCCTTGAGGTCGGCGCCTCTGTCCATCTTGGTGCTGAGCATGATATCCCTGTGATAACAGACATCGCCACTTTCCAGCACTTTTTTCCTCAACCTCGGGGTAAGGTACTTGTGGGCGTGGACGGGCATGAAACCAGGGAGCTTCGCCTCCTGCATGATTTCACGTAGAGTATTCCAGTATCTTTGCTTGAAACCGTCATTCATCCATTTTCGATAATTGATGACCTCTTCCGAGCCAAGCTTCCTCTGGACGAGTTCCCCTGGGAATTTGGTTTCACCCTCCACAAAAGTCGGCGCTATCCCGAACACATCGTTCAAAACCTTCTCGCTTTGAACAGTTGCGCTCATCAGTAGCCACTTGCCACCTACCTTGTCGAGAATTCTCTGGAGAACAATTTTAGGGTCTGGGACGAAGTAAACAATTCCTTTTTCCCCAATCTCCCACTCCGCGTAATCCCTGTGTTCCAAAACCGACTTCAGTCTCCAGTACAACCTCCCAGAGGTCTCGTCAATCTCCTCAAGCAGACCGGTCAAAAACTCAACCAGCTTCAGAGGGTCTCCCTTTCCAGCAAGGGTTTCTGACCACAGGCCTCGAAGTTCTTCTAGTCTATCTTGCAGCTCCTTTTCTTCGTCATCATAGTCTAGCATAATATTTCGTCTGATCCTCTCTCGCACCCCTCCAATCGTCTTCACAGTCAGCGAAACCCTTACCGCGAGCGAGTCCAACCACTCATCCGCCTCATCGATGACCGTGATAGGCGCCTCTGGCAGCCTCCCTATGCTAACCTCTGCGGCCCACTTCGCGGAGTTCATCACGATGGCGTCCGAAAACACGTAGGCCTGAAACTGCTTCCAGTAGGGACATTCACCTCTCATACACCAAGTCCACTTCCCATTTATTCCCTGATAGGGCACCTTCTCCACGTTCTTTATTGACTCCGCCAAACCGCTCGAAAAAATGAATCCCCAGTAGGGGCACTCCCGCAGGGCGTCAATTCTTTTCTCCCCATGTTCCCAGTCAACAGGTCTCTTGCAAGGGAGGACGCTATTGTCGCACAAAATTTCTCTTTCTTTATCCACTTGATACATGCAGCGGAAGTTCCTGCGCCCTTTTAGTATCCCTATTCTGGCTTTTTGTCCGCCATCTTTCATGAAGTACTTGTCCCTCTCGTAGCTAGCGGCATATTGATCCGAGAGGACCTTCGTGGGGACCGAGACAATCCCCCTTCCGAACTCGAGGATGGTTCTGAGTCCAACAACTGATTTTCCACTCCCAACAGTCCCCTTGAGGAAGACCATTTCATTTCCGCGGAAGGCCTCCAAGATTTCCTCCACCAAGTCGATTTGCGTTTTTTCAGAGGAGTAACACAACGGCTCACACGGACCCTTCCGGTCATACAGATTAAACCTCAAGTGACCTTCTCCCGACCGCCAGCTATAGAAAATCAGCAAGACTCATTTGCCTATGCGCATCGCTCTCGAATACCGATTTTATATCTCGCTGCGTCAGCCTTAGGCGCTGCTTTGTGTAATCGCTCGCCTCGTAATCGTGCGCTATCTGCATCGCCACCTGCAAGTACTTCTCGACGCCCCCGCGCGTGACGGTGAGGATGAGCTTCCCTCCGCATCGCTTGCATTGGCCGCTTAGCGGGACGCGGCGATATTTTGAATTACAACTCGTGCACCTGAACTGTTGGCTCGCGAACGCCCGCAGGTTCCCCTTCAGGTCAGGGATGAAGTGGTGCTCGATTAGCCGCTCGGCGACATCTCGTTCGTCCACCGCCATAATTTTTCTGGCTAGCCCGAGCTGCGCCGAGGCCTTTTCCTCCATAGTTTCGAGCGTCTTGTAGCGGCTCACTCGAGGACCGGCCGCGATATCTCTTGTGTCGAACGAAAACTTCAACCCACAATACTGCTCCTCACTCCCTAGCCTTTGCTCGACGGTCTCCATGAGCTGCGCCAGTTCGCTCGGGCTCGCATAACGAAGCGTGGCTTCATAGAACTCGAGTGGGTAACGCTCCATCACATCCATATTATACGCCTCTTTGTCAATCTCGCGAGGGTTGATGCGGGTGTTCAGGATGAGCGGGGCGTCCATCATTCCCCCGCGCTTCGAGGGCAGGAAGCGCTTGCTGAAGTTGAGTAACCCATCGAGCAAAAGTATGACCGCATCTTCGTCCCCATCGCACTGTCCAACTATCATTCCTTCATTAACCACAATATTGTGCGTTCCCTCTACCTCAACGCAATAGTCAAAATCGTTTCCGTTCAGAGTGCCATCTATGCTTACCACCGGGTCAAAAAATATGCTGTTGAGAATTTCATCGAGCGATCGCATGGAGGAGCACGAAGGTAGAAGATCTCCTTTATTCACCTCTAAGGCTCTAACCTTCACTAATTTTCCATTTCTGATAACGATAATCTTATGCTGAGGAGTGCAAACAACCCCTTTGCCTGATAAACTTTTAATTCGAACCATATGTCTCGGTGCTTTCCCCCTAATGAAGGATAAAATACGTCTAATCTCCATACTGGTAGTTTGAGGATTCATCGTAACCGCGTAAATCTCCTCATTAGCTGGAACCTCCTCAGTTCCAAAATCATCCACCACTTTGGGGGTCCTGCCATTGAATCCTCGCTCTACCAAGTCGCCAATCTTACAACTCTTGATTTTTCCCTCCCTAACCGTAAGAATTTCCGTATTTGGTGGTAAGCAATCTCGGCGCTTCGCCGCGTGGAAGAACGGGTGCGCGTACCCCACATTTGCGTCGGTGAAACCGATTATGCGTCCGACGATGCCCACTGATGTGTGCGGCGCGAGACCTATGACTAGGTGTCCCGCCAAATCTGAAGGCCTGCTCGCGTTGTAAT
>CAZESD010000019.1:0-15346 GCA_964514945.1 Hadarchaeota archaeon (SeqCode) | reverse complement strand
TTACACGGCCATCTTCTAATTTGAATTTAAATATTTTCAAGAGACTAAAGTCGTTCACCCAAAAATATTCTCCATCATATGTCAACCCTCTTGGATTCATAATTTCATCATTTCCATATTTCTGATAATTTCCTGTAACTGGGTCTATTTTGATAAAATCGAGCGATTCACCTATCTCGCCACTACCTAGACTAAATCTCCAAAGGTTATTTTCAGCATGAACGAGCGCCCAACCAAAAGAGAGACCTTGACCAATTTTCTTTATCGTTCTTCTCGTCTCATCCACTTCATCATAGACATAAAAGTATCTATCTTCGGGGTTCCCCGGCACATAGTCCAACTCAAAATTTTTAATGTCTTCATAGTCAAATTCTGGGGCTGGAATACCCCCCTCTCCAAAATCATTATTTTCGATCTCTGCGATACAACCAGCATCCACGGATATCGGAAAATCATGCCCTATATTCTCAAATTTGTTCCTTCTAACAATAATATGAGACTCCATACCTGCGGTGATGGCTTCATATTCTTCATTTTTGAAATAATTTCCTTCTAAATACGCAGTAGTCTTTTCACAATGGACTCCATAGTGGCCATCTCTAATAATATTGTACAGTATCTGAACATTTTCATTATACTGCTCCAAAGCAATTTCGTGATAGCCATTTCCATACAATGTATTGTACATAAAAACAGGCTTGGACCTTTCTGCATACAATCCTTCAGAATTATTCCATCTTATAATTGAATTAGATACGACAACTTCGGAATCAAATTGCGCTATGCCCAACTCGCCAAATTCTACAATTACATAATTAAATTCACTATTTTTTGTATCACCTAAAGCTATCCCCAGCCAATCGCCATTGACGGGGTCCTCGGCATCAGAAGTAAACCATATCTGTTTTTCTGGAGTCCCGACAGCTTTCAGGGTGCCATTAACCCCCATGCCCAGCTTTTTCCAAGTTTCTTTGTACCCCCTGTAATGTTTGAACTTGATAATCGTGCCGGGTTCTATCGTTAGCGTAATTCCCTCCGGCACTACCACATAGCCCGTTACATGTATCTCTCCTGACCAAATCTCATCCTGTTCAAGGATACCGGCTTTCGTTACTGGCCCCTGAGCTCCCATTAGTATGAGGGATGCAGCACCGCCAACAAGGACTAGAATGAGCACGAGCACGGCAATCAGAAGTTTTCGATTCATCTACCTCCCAATTAAGGGCGAATTTTCCTCCATATAAAGAACCTCCACTCAAAGCCTCGGCGGGAGAACTACGCAGAAACAAAAAAAGAGAAAAGATAAGACACCAGTCCGACGGCATTCAATTTTCTCTCCCATTGAAGTAAAAAACTTTCGGTGGGCGCGTGGTCTAAGGGATAAGACACCAGTCCGACGGTCGTTCGTGCGGCCGAAAGCTGGAAATCCGGGTTCGAATCTCGGCGCGCCCAAGAAAAAGTGAGGTGAAAAAGATGAGCGTTAGGGAGTTCGGAGCCGTGTGCGATGTGAGTGTGCTTGGCGATCGTGCGAGATTTGAACGAGCGCAACAACTGCTGAACGGGGGAGATCTCTACCTGCCGTCTGCGACTTACAGCTGGCTGGCGCGCGACAAGCTGATTGCCGTCCGAGGCAACACGCTTGGCTACAGCTTGGTGAGCCAGTTTGTGCGCGACCGAAAGCTGCTCGTCGTTTACCTGCCGGAACTCCTCGATGAGCTATCCCGCCGCCTACTTTTTGAGGTGCAGCGAGAAGTGCCGCTCACCGACCTGCGAGCCCTGATGCTTGCAGCGCACCTTCGGTTGCCCCTGTTGACGTTCGATGAGGGAGTCGTCGAGCGCCTGCGGGAGTACGTGGGGGCACGGGCGCTTTGGCAGCTGGCTGCACACTCGGACTGGCTAGCACTCCGTGAGGCGCTGGAGCTCTACCGCGAGCTGGCGAGCGACGTGGGCAATTACCTCTGCAAAAACCTGAACGACGGGCGCACGTCCGAGAACTTGATCGATGAACTCCGAAGCTGGCGCGGCGATAGCCTGCGGGCGGTGACAACGGCGGTGCGGAAGCTGAGCCAAACGCGGACGAATCCGGAGGAGTTGAATTTCAGGTACATTACATGGGACTTGACACCGATCCTGCGCGAGTACCTCAAGCAGCATGTATTGCAGCCAGAGGTCGTGCGCGAGCTCTGTGAGCGAGCGTTGCTGCTGGTCGCGAGCCCTGTAGACCGATAAACATACAGCGTTTGAGGCACTAAACCTGTATTTGAAATCCTATCAACCGAAAAAATGGCTTTTCTCAGGAAAAAAATGAGAACTCTCACCTGACGGTTCGAAGCGTAAAGAAGGTGTTTAACAATGCTGTAAAAGAGGCAGAAATAACTAAGGATGTTTCAGTTCACAGTTTTCGCCACAGTTTTGCAACGCATCTGCTGGAGAGCGGTGTAGATTTGAGATATGTACAGGAACTGTTAGGGCATAAAAGTTCAAAACCAACAGAAATATGCCCATGTGAGCAACAAGGATATAAGAAAAATAAAAAGCCCCTTGGACTTAATCTTCAAGAGGGGAATGAATGACCAAAATTCAAAAGGGGCATAATTTCGAATATCAATAGAAGGATATACGACATCGATGTCGGATATTAACGAGTTAGGCAACATTATTCAATGAGAGGGGGTGAATATTAGTGAAATCATATGTAATCTTCCCTCAAACGGCTTGGGTAAATTCTGGTTTAGGATTTGCTGGAATAAAAGATCTAAGCGATGAGATAACCAGAAAGAATGTTAAAGTTACTCGTGAGTATCAAGCTATAGTTTTTGAAATCGAAAACTTGGATGAAGAAACCATGAAATTGATCCGAGAAAAGTTACCTGATGATTACGAAATACCTGCTTTGTTAGAAGGGTATTGCTCAATAATTTCAAAAAATGAAGTGATTAAATGCGACACCACAGATGAAAAATTTAAGAAATTAATGCGAGATGCCCACTTAAAAGTATCGACCGAAAGAAAGATAGAAGAAATACCTGATCTCTCTTTAGCTGAAGTTAACAAACTTTGCAATGATTTTGCTGATAGTGAGGGTATTCTAGCTGCTTTGAAAGAATTTGACATAGAAAAACTTCATATGAGCATTTATGTTAACAAGAAATTCAAACATAAACTGGTTGGAATATTGGTAGATATAAAAAGCATTTGGTTTGCGTTGGACTTCGATTTGCACCAACTCGCGAGAAATACAGGTAAGGATGTTAATGCACGATTCAAACGTTATATGTACATAAATAATGCAATTGTAAGAATTCGAGCATTATGGGAGAAACTTATTGGATTAGCTATTCTTCTCGAGCGTCCTGACGATTTCGATAAAATTCTGTCTGCAAAAAGGGTACGGTCAGCATTCATAAAGAACTTTGAAGATCCGCAAAATCCCGTTGTAAGAGATATATGGGATTATTTGCATTCTATTGATACTTTTGAACAAAGATTCCGTTCTCCAGAACTTCACAAAATAGGCAGGACTATTTGGTGGGCTGCTCGGGAAAAACTTGGCGAAGAAACAAATAGGTTTATTGCATATCGAAACGATTTAAATAAGTTGTTAAGACACATTGTAAAAGAGTTTGAAGAAGTTCAAAATGACATCGCCTAACAGCGGACAAAAGGGGAATCAAAGATTTTCCCAAATTGCCTTCGGCAACTTCTTTTATCCATAAAATGTTAAGTGAAATTGCGGGCCCATTTTTTAGATAGCATAAGCTATATACAACCGTATGCAAATGTGAATTCAGATGACATGAAACGAGCCACTATCCCTGTTTCCCTGCCGGTCAAGGTGATAAAAAAGCTCGACGACGCGCGCGCCAAGTTGGGGTATCGTTCGAGAAATGAGGTGATAAGGGAGTCTATCGGGCGCTTTATCGAGGAGGTCGAGGGGATGAAGATTATCAAGTTGCGGGACATACCCAGGCAGAAGGCGAAGCGAGAGATATGGGATTACCTCCAAAAGAAAGAAGTCACGTACGCCAGCGACATAGCCGAAGAGCTCAGGCTGGATTATGAATTAGTTGTCGACATCATTCGTGAGCTCTGGGAAGAAGAAAAAGTTGAGGAAGCCAAATGATACTCTATAAGCTTGGGGACGGTACCAAAGGCGAGAGGATCAGGTGTGAATACAGAAAAAGCACCAAGCCGATTTTAATAGCGAAGGGTGCACACAGATATCAGAGAATTATTATCCACGGCCTGCCCGCGGGATGCTGGATTGAAAAACCGATCAGGGTCTCGAAATAATCAACTTTTACATGAAAGCCTTCGCATCCTCGCGTTCGTGTAGATTACGCCGTTCGAACTCGCGTGCGGCTTCCTCCAAACCAGCCCCGTGCGCCAACTCCCGCGAACGCCTCCGTCTAACTTTCACGAAGATCGGGTGATTCACGGCCTCACCCACTATTAGCGCCTCCCCCACGGGCAGCGAGGAGATCATGTCCGCCACCTCGCTCGTTATCGCCTCCGAGGATTGTTTGATGTGCTCGAGGTCGTAGGGGTTTGTGACGCGCAGGATGATGTTTGTGTTCGCCTGTGAAAGCACGGTCGTCGAGAGCCTCACCGGGCGCTGGGAAATGAGTATGAGCGAGGCATAGAACTTGCGACCCTCGCGAGCAAGTGTTTCGATTATCGACCTCGAAATCGCCGTTCTCTTGGACTCGCCAGACGGACAAAACTGATGAGCTTCTTCCAAGCAAAGCACAAACGGGGGCACGCGGCCTCTTTTGCGAGCGTTAAATAACCTCCGCGCAGCATACGCCACGAACATCTGTTTCTTCCTCAAGCTGACTACGTCGCTAAGGTCGATCACCACCACCTTTCCCGGCTCGACGATACTCTCCCAGCTCGGGCAATCGGCGCGGTCGAAGATGCCGAGTGAACGGAGGTCGAATAGCCACCCGAGCAAAGCCTGCTGAAGCTGTCTATGGATATCTCCGTCCCCCTCAATCCGCGAGATGACCTCATTCAACCCAAACGGACCCTTGCCCGCCCGCATCTCGGCTCGCAGCTCGCCAAGCACCCGCTGAAGCTCGCGCGCTTGCATCCCGGAGATGTCAGGCATAAACCCCTTGAACTGATACGAGTTCAGGTTCGGCACGCCTATCTTGAGTTTTCTGCCTTTGACGACGCTCACGCGGTCGGGGAAACTTTCGGCCAACCCAGCGTACTCACCGTGAACATCGACCACGACGACCGCAGGCCGCCCCCGCTCAGGCAGGCGCCCGAGCAGCTCCTCGATTATCACCTGAGTGCTTACGCTCTTGCCTGCGCCGCTCATTGCGAGCACCGCCACATGTTTGCGCAACAGTCTCGTAAGGTCGAGCTTCACAGGTAGCTCGTGGTGCTTGAGCTTGCCCAGCTCCACCCCGTCGTCTGGGTTTAATCCGAGAAAGCGCGTTAGCACCTCTGATCTAGCTTCGTGCACCTTTTGCCCAGGTGATGGTGGGAAAGTAGTTCGCTCGAGTCCATACTCAGCTTGGACCCCGAGCGCCTGAGCTTCGGCTATGAGGTACTCCCAGCGGTCGGCAGGAAAAATTGTCGCTAGGGGTCTGCCGCCTCGTTCGTACTCCTTGACCGACTCAGCCCGCATGAAGTACCGATTGGTCTTGATCAAGTTCGTGACGAAAGCTATTACCCTCCCTTCCTCGGTCTCGACCTCTACGAATTGTCCTTGTCGAACCGGCATCTTGCGTTGGGCCTCGGTGACTACGAAGGAAAATTTGCTTGGTGAAGGACCATCCTCTTTAGCGACAATTGTTCCTAATTCCATGGATCCACCTCAGAAAGGTCTCCGGTGTCGCCTCAGGTCGAGCAAGGCAGAGGGGCCGAGACGGTCCGCGATGCTGTCGCGCACGATGCTTAGGTCCTCCTCGGTTAGACGAGCACACACATCTGCCTCGATGAGCACCGAGGGAAGCCCGAAGGCATCATGGTGGGAGGAAAGCGCATAGATGAGTGGCGCGACGCGATCGACGGTCACCGAAGGTTCGTCTCTGAAATCGATAAACTCCACGCGCAGCGGGCGGTCGAATGGCACGGTCTTGAGGTAAAATGCGTAAACTCGCATCGCCCATTCGCCGAGGTCGCGGAGTACATATCTTGATGGGCTCTCAGCGTAGCGGAAGATGAAGGTACGCTCTCCCACCCCGAGCACGTGATCGAGGAGAACGGTGTCCCGAGAGCGTTCTAGGATCTCCAGCTCTTTTTGTCCGAGGCCGAGGCCACCTAAGCTCGGGAGCACTTTACGCCTAAGAATATCAACGAAGCGCCCACCCCGGCTGTCCTTAACCGCGCCCGCAAGCAGGGCCCCCGACTCCGCGCAGGTTTCGTAAAGCTTCGTGTACGCATTGAGGAGCTTGTGATAACGCTCAAGCAAGCTTTGGTTGTGGGGAAAGCGGTCGATGTACTGAGGCACTACAGAGCCATCCAGTAACAGGAGTTTAACTTCATTTGCTCGGAGCGCCTCGGTAGCGAGCTCAATTTCGGTCAGCTGACGTTCCATCCCGGCAAGGAGCTCAAATTCTCGGGCATCCAGCGGCTCCGCGACATCAATCAGGCGGGGAAATGGCATCTCGCTTGGAAAGTACTTGGCCCACTCCAGCCGAGAGTTTTGGTAGCGAAATATCGCAACAACCGCCCGCAAGAGGATGAGGTCGAGACCATGGAGCTGCTGCTCAAGCATCCCCCCATCTACCCCCGCCACCGTCAAGTTCACGAGCGCGTCTTGCTCAATCGGTTTCACGAGGAAAGGTTCGATAATTTCTTCCACGCCCTCCAAAGTTACGTCCCTCAGCCCAGCGAGCGCCTTGGCCACCTTCCACCTTTGCCCTTCCTGTTTGCGTATCCGCTCGGCTATGCTCGCAAGTGTGTCTTCAAGTCCTGCGTGTTCCTCCGAGAAACCAAACCTTCGTACTGGTGAAACCATTTGATCACCCATTTCACCGCTCGTACCCATTTTTTCACCCTCCGCTTTGGGAATGTGGAAGAATATTTAAGTGGATTTGGGGGAGAGAGGTCGGTGAAAGTAATTTATAAGGCTTATAAAGGGGTGAAACGGCCGACACTCGAATGTCCAATTACCTTATTTTCCGGCGGGCGGCTTCCTCAACGCGCCTCATCACATCACGAAGCGGCAAACCCGTTCGTTCGGCGATTTTCTTAGCATCTTCGTACTCAGCGGCAAAACCGACTAGCTTGCCTCTCTCTCGCGCCACCTTTACGCGCGGCTTAAATTTGCGCCCGGCCAGCTTCACGTCAACCTGCACGATTTCCCGCTCGAGAGTGTAGCGGTGCACAGTAGGCAGTACGCGCACACCAAGAGTTCCAGTTTCTAACATCAACACGTGCGCGAGTCGTTCGGCATCCTTGGGTTTGGTAAGCACCTTGATGAAAAACCCAGGCCTTCCCTTTTTCATCAGAACAGGAACGGCACTCGCATCCAGAGCGCCTTCCGCGATCAGTTTTTCGATCGTGTAGCCGACGACCTCACCCGAGACATCATCGACGTTCGTCTCGAGCAACGCTATCTCCTGAAGCTTGGGCCCGTGCCCGATCGCCTTACCCACGCAAACGCGCACGAGATTTGGTGAGGGAAGTTTTCTCGCGCCCACGCCGTAGCCTATTGCATCGATGCGCATCGCCGGGTATGCATTGACGAATCGGTTGACGAGCGTGACGAGCAGGGCCGCGCCAGTTGGAGTGGTGAGTTCGACGTTCGCAGCCACGCCTCGAATTGGCTTTTCTCGAAGAATTTCAAGCGTAGCCGGGGCTGGTAGGGGAAGCTTGCCGTGGATAAACTTTGTGGCCCCCTTTCCAACCGCTACTTCGCTCGCCAATATCTCACCTTCGAATAGCCCTAGCTCATTAGCGGCCGTGCAACACCCCACGACATCGGCAATGGCATCCGCCGCACCGACCTCGTGCAGCACGAGTCGCTCCAGACGCTTGCGGTGCACGCGGGCCTCAGCGCGAGCGAGTACCCCCAGCGTTTCGAGTACTGCGCGCTCGACTTTCGGCGGCAGGCGGAGCCGTTTGACACTCCCCATAATTTCGGGATAGGTGCGCCCGCCCTTATCGCTCGTTTTGACATCAACCCGCGTTGCCTTGATCTCGTTCACCTTAACTCGTTTGATTTCCACCTCGACGCTGCCGAATGGCTTAGCGGCTGCAAGCATAGCTCTCTTAACCCGTTGGGCGCTCGCGCCAGCGTCGATGAGCGCGGCGGTAAGCATGTCACCTGAAACGCCCGCGATGCTGCAATCTATAAACGCGAGTTTCATGATAGCACCGAGAAGAGTCTACCTTTACCAATATTTAGGTTCACCACACATTTGTCAATCTTTAATTTCTTCCGCCATTCCTCAAACTTAATTAGAAATCGCGTACCCTTGGTATTTGAGTATTGTTATAAATATAACAAAAACTTTATATATGGGATATTTGTTATAAATATAACAAGTGAAAAAATGCGAAAAATCCTGATAATTTGGGATGTCAAGACCCGAGGCTCGCCAGCCACGCTCTTCTACCGGGCACTTCGGGGGTACGATTACCCGACGAAGGCTGGCAGGAGCCATTCTGCGGGAATCCTCGACGAGATCCCGGATGATGTTTGGGAGTTTATAAATCGGAGCACCCTGTTAATCGAGGAGGAGTACGCCAAGATGGTCGAAGAGATTTTCAAAGAATTCAGCAAACATTTAGTCTGGCACAGGTTTGAGGTCGAGATTTGAGGGTGATGAGATGGCCGAAAAGGAGCTGAAGCTAGTAGTCGCGGAAAACCGACATCAGGCATACGTTAATCGTGGTTTTGCCCTAATCGATGAAGGAGTGATGAAACGGATCGGCATCAAACAGGGCGATTACATTGAGATAACCGGCCCTCGCTCGACCGGTGTGATTGCGATGAAGGGCTTTCCAGAAGACAAGGGGCTAGAGATCATTCGAATTGATGGACTCATTCGCCACAACGCTGGCACATCGATAGGAGAAAAGGTCATCGTGCGGAAGGCCTCGGTAAAGGAAGCCAAAAATATCACCATTGCGCCGACCGACCCCCGCGTCAGATTCATGGCATCCGGGGAAGTAATCAAGCGCAATTTGCTCGGGAGACCTCTGGCAAAAGGAGACTTGATTACTCCGACACCTCCCGAGGAACCGGTACGTATGAGGGGAGACCTTTTTGAGGAGTTCTTCGGCGGCATCTTCGGTGAAATGGCGTTGCCGTTTGGATTCGGTGAGATAAAATTTGCCGTTACCAACACTTCCCCTGCTGGCATCGTGCTCGTGACCGACATGACTAACATTGAAGTGCTTCAGCAGGCGGTGGAGGTGAAGGAGCTAAAAGTGCCTGCCGTAACTTACGAAGATATCGGCGGGCTGAGGGAAGAACTCCAGCGCGTCCGAGAGATGATCGAACTCCCGCTAAAGCACCCAGAGGTTTTCGATCGCCTCGGGATAGAGCCCCCAAAGGGAGTCTTATTGCATGGCCCACCGGGCACGGGAAAGACACTGATAGCAAAGGCGGTGGCGAACGAGTCGGGAGCGAATTTTACCTCGATTGCCGGACCCGAGGTGATGAGTAAATGGTATGGGGAGAGCGAGGCTAGGTTGAGACAGATTTTCGAGCAGGCCGAGAAAAATGCCCCCTCAATCGTCTTCATCGACGAGCTTGACGCGATAGCCCCCAAGCGTGAAGAGGTAACAGGTGAGGTTGAGCGGAGAGTGGTGGCGACGCTCTGTACAGCGCTCGATGGATTGAAAACTCGTGGGAAGGTCATCGTCATCGGTGCCACGAACCGCGTCAATGCCCTGGATCCAGCTATTCGCCGCCCTGGTAGGTTTGATCGTGAAATAGAAATCGGCGTGCCAGACCGCGACGGGCGCAAAGAAATCCTGCAGATTCACACCCGAGGGATGCCGCTAGCGAAGGATGTTGATCTCGACCGCTATGCTAACATCACTCACGGTTTCGTCGGTGCAGATCTCGAGGCCTTGGCCAAGGAGGCGGCGATGAGCGCCCTGCGGAGGATACTACCAGAGATAAAGCTCGAGGAAAAAATCATCCCGCCAAAAGTGCTTGAGAAGCTTCAGGTAACAAAGGAAGACTTCGACAATGCACTAAGGATGGCGGAACCCTCGGCGATGCGTGAGGTCTTGATCGAGATCCCGGATGTGCACTGGGAAGATGTGGGCGGGCTGGAGAACGCGAAACAGGAATTAATAGAGGCAGTCGAGTGGCCGCTCAAGTATCCGGATGCATTCAAGCGCATTGGAATCGAGCCCCCACACGGCATTCTTCTCTACGGCCCACCAGGCACGGGTAAAACCCTGCTTGCCCGGGCGGTGGCGACCGAGAGTGAGGCGAACTTCATCTCGATCAAAGGGCCTCAGCTCCTGAGCAAATGGGTAGGGGAATCTGAGAAGGGGGTGCGCGAGACCTTCCGGAAGGCCAAGATGGCTGCCCCCGCGATAATCTTCTTCGACGAGATCGACGCGCTCGTGCCTAGGCGCGGCTCTGGATTTGGGGACGCCCACGTGACCGAGCGAGTGATAAGTCAGCTGCTCACGGAGCTCGACGGGTTGGAGAAACTTGAAAATGTTGTCGTAATCGGTGCAACTAATCGTCCCGACCTAATAGACCCGGCGCTGCTCCGCCCCGGGCGCTTTGACAGACTTGTGTTGGCTCCAGCCCCCGACGAGGAAGCCCGTTTAGAGATACTCAAAATCCACACTAAGAACATGCCGCTTGGGAAGGATGTTAATCTCAAATTGTTAGCAAAAGAGATCGGTGGCTACTCGGGATCGGACATCGCCGCCCTATGCCGCGAGGCTGCGATGCTCGTGCTGCGAAAGGACATAAAAGGCAAGGAGGTTCGGATGCAACACTTCCGCGAGGCGATGGAAGGCATCAAACCTTCCCTGACACCAGAGATGACCAAAGCGTATGAAACTTTCACGGAGAGAAAAAGCAAGCGCGTGGCGGAAGAAGCGACGGGGATGCACTATTAACCTTTTTAAGGACGGGCCCCAATTTAGAGCGGAGGATATAATTTGCCACAGGTTATGGTAAGTAAGCTCCGGGCGATAGGGGTCATCTCGGACAGGGGCATGCAGGTGGGAAAGCTCCATGATATCCTCTTCGACGAAAAGGACGGGAAGGTCCAATCGATAGTGGTAAGACCCATCTCGAAGGAGACGCTCGGGAACATCCCCCGCGACTCGAGCGGGAATGCCTTGATCCCCTTCAGCGCCGTTATGTCGATACGCGATTTCATCGTCATTAACGAGCGCGTTTTAGCAATCCAGCAGCTCAAGACGGGACCGAAGCCCGGCATTCCATAAACATTACCCTAATTACCACCCGAAGAACAATCTCGTCGCGAGTTCACTGGGTAATCCTGCAGCTTCTATTTTTTCGGCCGTGATTTTTACATCGTAGCCGACTCTATGGAAGCTTACCTTTACTTCCTTGCCTAGGTTTAGAACCGCGTAGCTAGCTCGTGGGTCACGATCACGCGGCTGCCCCACGCCACCCGGATTAAGAATCAGCTTGCCAAAAACGACGCGCTCGATCGGCATGTGAGTGTGGCCAAGCACGAGGATATCCGCATCTAGGTCGCGAACGAGTTCTGCGAGCACGCGGTTCGAGGTATCTGGAAAGATGTATTCGTTGAGCGGGTCGCGGGGGCTCCCATGCACCACGTAGAGCCTTTGCTTTCCGTAGGTCAGCGTGAGATGGGTTGGGAGGTTCGATAAAAATTCGAGATTTTCCTTGCTCAAGTTATCGGCGGTCCAGAGCGCCGCTTGCGCCGCTAGCGGGTTAAAGCCCCGCACATCGCGCGTCACTGTTGCGTAATCATGGTTTCCCATCACCACCCGCATCCGCTTCGCCCTAGTCAACTTCACCACTTCGTTGGGCTCAGCGGCGTACCCCACGAGGTCGCCCACGCAGATGAGTTCATCAACGCGAGGCATGTCTTTGAGCACGGCCTTGAGCGCCGCGAGGTTTGAGTGGGGGTCAGCGATTACGCCGATCTTCATCGACACCACCAAGACAACAAAGGAGCGAGATTTGTTTAAACCCTGCACCCCACACAAATTTTAAGACAGTGAGCGGGATTATTTTAGGTTCTGGCAGCAGCACTCGTGAAAGCTAGTCCCGCAGGCTAAGAATTTTATCGATGGCTTCTGCGACGCCCTTCCCGTAAGGATCGGCGGTCACATAGGTACATACACGCTTCACCGCTTCGTCTGAGTTTGCTACGGCGAAGCTCAGCCCTGCGACCTCCAACATCTCGACATCGTTCGGACCATTCCCCACGGCTGCAACTTCGGCAAGTGGCACCCCCAAGAACGAGGCGACTTTCCGGAGCGCGTTTCCTTTGTTCACGTTTGGGCTTCGAAGGTGAATCGCTAAGCCTGAGTCGACGGCAATTAGATTAAGCCCCTCGCGCCTGAAGAGCTCCTCAGCGGCCCCAGCTTCGATTGTGCGCTTCAGGGTCAGGCCCGTGAGGCGTGACCTCGAGCTCCTAGTCTGCCGCAGAGGGCCAAATTCCCGTTCAAGAGCGACCAGCCCACGCTCGGCATCGACACGGTCGCCGAGTACACATTCCCACCCGCTGGTTGGGTCAAACACAATCCCTCCATCCTCGGCTATCAGCGGCCCTGAAGTCCCGAGCATAATTGCGGCAGTTTCCGCGAACGCGAGCACGTTTCCCGTCGCGAGCACCACGGGCAGACCCGAATCCTCGGCCTTTTGAATGGCACTCACGCCAGCGATATCAAGTCTTCGATTTCTAAACGTCAGCGTGCCGTCGATGTCGACAGCAACAAAACTGATCAAACTTCCACCTAATTCAGTCCCTTATCCCTTGCCCGCTAATCATGAAGACCGCCTCAGCCTCGGGCAAGTTGGGGCTGTCAAATATCCGCGCGATCCGCTTTCCACCCTTGGACTTTCGAAGGTAGACGCGGGTCGTGGCGGAGTGGGCGAGCACATGCCCCCCGATTGGTCGGGTGGGGTCCCCGAAGAAAACGTCAGGCCTCGCCATCACTTGGTTCGTCACGAAGATGGCTAGGTCGTGGAGGTCGGCTATTCGATGAAGCGTCAGGAGGTGGCGGTTCAACTTCTGCTGGCGGTTGGCTAGAGCTCCCCGCCCAATGTACTCGGCCCGGAAGTGTGAGGTAAGAGAATCGATTATCATAAGGCGCACATTTTCCTCCTCGATTTTCTCCTCCGCCTTATCGGCTATCAGGATCTGCTGGTCGGTGTTGTAAGACCTTATGTAGAGGACATTCTGGAGAGTCTTCATCGGGTCGAGGTTGAGGCCAATCGCCATGTCCCGGATCCTTTCGGGTCTAAAAGTATTCTCGGTGTCGATGTAAATCGCCTTCCCCCCTAACCCCTTTTGCTCGGGTGGAAGCTGAACGTTCACGCAGAGCTGGTGGGCCAACTGGGTTTTTCCTGATCCGAATTCACCAAAAACCTCAGTCACTGCTTGAGTTTCAATTCCTCCGCCGAGTAACGTGTCGAGCTGCTCACTGCTCGTGGTTATCAATCCAACCTTCTCTCGACGCTCGAGGACCTTGTCGGCGGTGACAAAGACACCGAATTCCGCGATCTCCCTAGCAACAGCGATTATTTTTTTTGCTTGCCCCTCGCCGATCTCTGCAGCTTCATGCAGCTCCGCTATCGAGGCCACAGCGATTGATTCAATCGTTCGATAACCTGCCTCGCGAAGCTTCTCAGCAGTTGCTTCTCCTACTCCCGGTAAACTTTCGATTGTGCGTTTCATTTCCTCAGCCAAAAACTAACCCTCCATTTTATCTTTCACGTTCCCGCTTTTATCTTTTTAAGCAGCGCTTGCGCCTCCTGTTTCGGCTCGGGGAACTGTACGTCGCTCACTCGAAGTTCGAGCTGGTCGAAGTACTTGTCGTGCCGGGTCGTCCCTGCGAGGACAAGCTCCTTCCCAATCAGTTTGAACTTATCGTAAAGCTCGGCCAAATCAGGAGTACCCTTGAAGAGTTCGAAAACCTGTTGCGCTCCCATACCGAGCAGGCGCTCCGCGACCTTGCCGAAAAGGGCTACCCGGAGGTTGCCGGTGCCGTCGTCGAGCACGAAGCTCAGCACGACGCGATGTTCAGGTGTCACGACCTTCCCGCACTCCTCGCACATCAAACTGGTGTCCACACTCCCTAGGCTCCGTCCGCAGTCGGGGCAAATGTCGAATACTGGGCGCCGGTGGAAGACCCGTACCACGGTTCCTCTGACTTGGGTCCTCATCCCCTCCTTCTGGACATCGACAATACTGGTTCGTTTGGGTGCCGGTGCGGCGAGCTTGATCATATCCGCGGGTGGCAATTCTTCGGTGATTGTTGGATTTAGCTCGAGTTGTCCTTGCTTGCCGAGGTGAAGCTCGGGCTGGCCGAAGAGGCCCAGCGTGCTGTAGCAGTTTGTGAATTTGACGACATCACCAACCTTGATGCCTACCGCTTTATCCGCGTGCTCGTGCCAAAGCGATGTCCTCGTTGTACCCGTTTGGTCACCGATGGTAATGGACGCGACCTCCCCCTTGCTACCATCGGCCCGAGTGAACTCACGCGGTGTCATGACCTCGATCACCCTCCCGATCACCTCAAGCGCGTCCATGTTCGGCTCGACCTCGCCAATTTTTATACGGCTTGGCTTGAGTGCCCCGACAGTCACGCCTGATGGGTTCACCTCAACTCGCGCGATTTTGCCGACTTGCACCTCCGGTTTACCAGTCAAACCGATGCGCGTGTAGGCATTGCGCAGGAGCACGATATCGTTCAGCTTCAGCTTTTGCGCGAGTTCCGCCGCACCGCCCCAAAAAGAAGCGCGAGCGGTACCCGTCTCGTCCGCGAGGATCACGCTGATAACTTTCCCTGATGTCCCATCGTCCCGCTTGAACTCCTGCAACGGGAGCTTTCGCCTGACCCTAGCCGCAAGGTCAACCGTCGGCATGCTGGCCTCGAGCTCCTCTAGCTTGAGCGGGCGCTCGGGTAGCTCGGGCAATTCCGCCACTTCCTGCTCGGGTGGGTTCATGAGCAAGCGCCCACGCAAGCCTAAGCTGAGTTCGGGCCTGTTCCTCAACCCGGACCGCACCGAAACATTTTCGAGCTTCACCGCGGTCCCCGACTTGAGGTCCTTCACGAGCTCAGTCCGTTCATCCCAGAGGGAGACTCGCACTTGGCCTGTCGAGTCCATGAGTATGAGGCTCGCGACCTTGCCCGTGGTTCCATCGGGGCGCTCAAATTCCCTGATGTCGCTCGTCGT
>CAZESD010000018.1:0-15697 GCA_964514945.1 Hadarchaeota archaeon (SeqCode) | reverse complement strand
CACTATTTTAGCTTGCGGCCGCCCCTGCGGGTTTTCTTCTTGATCTCTCTTACGAGCGAGAAAAAGGGCTATTCCGCGGTGGGTGCTAATTCCTCGACGATGGCTTTCCTATCGCTCGATATCTCCGCAACCGACCTGGTATCCTCTTTCTCGAAATGCCCTTTGTACTTACACTTCCCTATGAAATAGATATCGTTATTACAAAACTTGCAAGCGCCCTTGGTTCTTTTGAAATGTTTGATTTCCTCGTCGTAGATCAAGTTCCCAGCTTTGTATTCCTCATAAAGCGCATCAACTATCTTCGTTAAGGCGTCCAACCTCACATACCACGGGCGGGCCCCTGTTGGGTGTGGGGAGAAGATCACCCTAGCTTTTTCTTCACCGATCCTCATCACAAAGTTGTTTTTGCTCAGAATTTCAGAATAAGTTTCCTCAGGGTTCGGAATATTGTCCCCTTCAAATGCGTTGGAGAAGTTTGCGACGAAGGCTTTCATGACTGGCTTCCCAAAGAGGATTATCACCTTCGGCATGCTCTGGGCGAGCTGTTTGAGGAAGAACTGCCTCTTGTGGTAGCACTCCCCGACTATCCCCTTCTCTGTTTCTGAGTCCATGTCCCAGCGTGGTGAATGGCAGGCCACGAAGTTGTAATAGGATACGTCCTCGCCTAGGCAAAGCTCGCTATCCGCCACGCCCATCCTTTCCTGCAGGGCCTTGAGTATCTTGTCGTATTCGAGGTACATCGACACATGTTCTTTTTTGAGTGGAATTTCTTGGCCATCCTCGAACCTCGCAACCCCGTCTACAACATGGGTATCGTAGTACTCTCCTTCTATGCTGTATTTGAAGGTCGTCCTGTATCTGAAGTGCTTCGCGTACTGCTGGATGTCGTCGAAGTACGGGTAGATCCTCCAGGGTTGCGTTACCGCCCTGAGATTCGGGTTCAGCCCCACCGACATTATTGGTGCCTTCCTGCACCCTGAGAGGAGCTCGGGTATCTGGTATTTTTGCCCCACGTAGAAGGCGTTTATTTCAGCTACAGGCTCCCAGGGGTTTTGATCTTCAACGGTGATGTCGTAAGCGTGGAAGGGTCCATACTGCGAGAACCAGCGGCAGGGGTGCCTATCAAGAATCTCGAAGCGCTCGCCCACGAGCTTAAGCGTTCTTTCATAATAATTACGCATCCCCCTGCAGGTCATAGTTTCCCAGATTATCCCCACTTCATCAGGTGTCTTTGATGGTCTCATAGGCTCCAGCTCATATGCCCTTCGCTGCCATTCTCTGATTTCCTTGGGGCTTACGCCTTGAGAGTTCTTTTTTTTAACCTTTCCAAAAATTCCACGACCGAGATGCCCTTCTTGGTCAGTGAATACTCCACGCTCCTTTTTTTATCCTGTAGCACCCTTCGGGAGATAAGGCCCGCCCTCTGGAGCTCGGTAACCCTCCGCATGGCGGTCGTGGGGTTGCCAGCTATTTCCACGATCTTGGTGAATTTTAGCTCCTTTCGTTGGAGGGCGAGCAAAATTTCCATTGACCTTGACTGAGCGAGGATTTTAAGCATTTCCCTCATTTGGCACCCAGTAATCATGCTTCGATAAAACGGTTTAATCAGAATAGTTACAGAACCGTAAGTACGATAACAAAAGCGTTTTTAAGTCGTTAGGGGAAGAGAGAAGTGGAGCAATGATTGGCATAGAAGGGGGGTGGGAATGGCAAGGATGAGGATCGAGCTGGACTCTGAGGTCGTGGAGAAGCTTAAGGACGCGCTCGAGTGGGCGGAGCCTGCCGAGGAGGAGCCAGCCGAAGAGAAGCGAGGTTAAAAATTGATAGTGGAGATCGTGGTCGGGCTCCTCGTCGTGGTCGCGTTGGTCTATGTCGTTCGCCGGCACAGGGAGCGGGCGAAGTGGGCCAAGATACGCGAGGGGCAACTTAAAAAGTTGGAGCAGTTGAAGAGTTTGAAATGGCCAAAGAGGATGGCAACCTAAAATCACTCCTCAAGCTTTCGGTGCTTCTTTCAGCCGGGCTACTTCTCCAGCTCCTCGATGCCATCGATGAACTTCTTCCTCAGCTCGGGCGGTAAGAGGGGGGCGATGGAGATCAGCACGGAAACTCTGAACTTTTCGGTGTACTCCTTGGATTCAAGGTAAGATACCTTGCGCTCGAACTCCTTGGCTTTCCTTAGGGCAATCTGGGCCCGAAAGGGTGCGTAAAATTTAATTAGTATTATAAAGAAAAAGGGGCTTGAACTCTCCTCGCGTGCACTCCCAGCTGGGCTCAAATGCTTTTCCTGCGATCTGCTCGTTTTAGAGCAAGCATCTCTCGTAGAGTAAGTCATGGGGTCACTAGTTTCTAAACCATAAATTTGGCACTACTCCCGAGGAAGCTCGGAGGGATGCTTCAGTCTAACAACTTTGCTCATCCCATGGGCCTTGCGCTCGACCAGCCCTGCCGCCTCGAGCCTCCCCAGCACGACGCTCGTAGTGCTCTTGGACAAACCCGCACTCTCAGCTATCTCGCCCTGAAAGAGCAGACCTTTCTCCTTCACTAGGATATCGTAAATCTTTCTCTCTTTTGGACCCAGCTCCTTCAGTCGTTGGCTTAATCTCTCGCGCTGCTTCCGCTCTCTCTTTGCCTCAATCGGGCGGTACTCTGCCTCGGTGGGCCCCCCGAAGAATAGATACGACGCGCTAATTCCGAGAACTATGGAGGACGCGACTATCACGGCGACACCCCACTGCGTGAAGTACCCCGGGATTACTGCGATGGGCTCTTCCCCTCCCCCCACGTGCACCTCTATGAGCACGGGGTTTAGGAGGTGCATTCCGAGCACGAACGCCGAAGCGATGAGTAGTGCTGCGGCGAGAACCTTTTTCGTGTGGGCTTCGCCAAACCCCCTCTTAATTTTGGCCAAGACCTTCAAACGATCGCCCGTCATACATTATCGGGGCAAATAAAAAGAGTTGTAATTTCTGGAGCCTCCTTTTTTGATTGAGATCACTTAGGGTAAATTATTTCCGTAGGCCCAAATTCCACGTATACCCTCGTCTTGTTCTCACCCTTTTCCAACCCTAAATCAACCGCCCTAATTGTCGGCCTGAACACGTATCCCTCCCCTTCTTTTGTTAACACCTGTTCGGTAAGGATGGTCACATACGCTGATGTGATTTCATAGCCCTCCTCCAGCAACTCGGCCACTCTTGGATCTTCCTTCGCCTTCTCAATCGCACTTTCCTCCGCCTCCGTCACCGTAAGTCTCACATAAACAGGAAGAGGCTGGGGCACCTCCTGTATTGATTCCACCGTTCTCTTCCTCAAATCTATCGAAATTTTGTATAGCTCTTTGGTTTCCTCGAGCTCAAGTGTAATTGCTCCCCATGCATTCCCCTCAAGTCCCCCCAATTGCATTGCAGTTACGACCTCGTATTCCCTCCCAGCGATAAGCTCCTGTACTCGCTCGTCCCCTTCAGCTATTTCGAGTAGCTCGCCGACATCCAGCTCTTCTCCTATCCACAGCTTTTCCATCATTTCCACTCTCTCTTCGCCAGTCAGGAATCTTAACCTTATTACACTCCCGCCATCTGAAGTTTCTATGCTAAATCCTTCCTGCCCTTCCGGCAGGGTCAAAGTTTTAATTATTTCACCATTTCTGAGCATCACCACGTTTTCTCCGACGAGCTTCGCCTCGATCATGTCTGGCTTTTCCCGAAAAACCTCGCCCACTCCTGCAACCGCCCCTATACCTGCTAACCCTAGCCCCATCGCCAGTGCCAGCGCAATTAGTGCAACCCTCTTTTTCCTCATCTTTTCCCCTCTCATCTCGGCCCAGTTACTTTTGATTAACCTCCCATCGAACAGCATTTATAGCATTGTTCAGACGCGTTCAAAACATCTCTTTAAATACTGTTCACTCCCAGCGACGTCGGTACAAATGGGAAAAAGAAGAGCCACCCGCGCCACAGCTGCCCAAACCCCAAGTGAGGTGATGAGTTGCGTAGATTGACTATGAGGATGAGCGAAAAGATCGTGATTGCGGTCGTAGCATTTGTTGCTCTGGCGTTCACGGCCCCCTGCGTCCGGGGTCACCCAGGGCAACCTGAACTCATCTCGCCCGAGAACGACGAAAATATCAACGAAAATACCCCCTTTATGGATTGGGGGGATGTGACTGGAGAGAACAATTATCACATACAAATCGACAACGATAGCGATTATTCCTCGCCCAATGTGGACAATGACAATGTGGGAAGTGTGAGTCATTACACGGTTCCAGAGGAGAACGCCCAACCTGATGGGGTGTACTACTGGCGCGTTCGGGCAGAGAACGCGGGTGGCTATGGTCCTTGGTCGGAAAGCTGGATCTTCCGCGTCGACACCTTGCCACCTTCAGCACCTATCCTCACCTCACTGGAGAACAACGAAAGCATCAGCGATAACACGCCTAGGCTCGAGTGGAACCCGGTCGATGAGAACTCAAAACCCGTTCTTTACCGCGTTCACGTGAGCGATGATCCACAGTTCCCATATGATAATCGGGATTCTGACTGGATTACGGCGGACAACTGGGTGGTGACACCTGAACTTCCCGATGGAACTTGGTACTGGCGCGTCAAGGCAAAGGATAATGCTGGCAACATCGGTGAGAACTCTCCGTGGTATCTGTTTAAAGTCGACACGGTACCCCCTTCAATTTCTGATATACGCACCACAGACATTACCACGAGTTCGGCCACGATCGGGTGGACGACCGATGAGCCCGCCGACAGCGTGGTGGAGTACTGGACGAGCGGCGGGTGGAAGAGCTCATCGGATTATTCCTTGGTCACCTCTCACTCCATACCCTTGTTGGACTTGTCACCCGCCACAACTTACCCGTACAGGGTGCGGTCGACGGACGCTGCGGGCAATGCCGCGACTTCCACTGGCCGGGAATTCACCACCAAATCGCCAGAGGGGTCGGCCAAGATAGTTCTTTGGGGCTACGACTACGACGGAGAAAACTTGGAAGTTGAACTTAAGAACGTGGGGGACAAAGGGGCCACAGTGCTCCTGTCCCTGAGGGACAGCGATGGAGTTCTCATCGGAGACCCTTTCTATCATAATTTCTCGATTCCCGCGGGGGTGACTAGAACCTCAACATTCAGGCTTCAAGGCGACTTCTCAACCGTGAAGGTCGTTTTCGAGTACGCCGGGCAGCAGGGGCAGGAGACGATCTACCTTCGTGAGTCCGTTACTACTACTGGTCCCGAGGTATCGATCTCCACGCCAAACCCATCACTACAGGCGGAGCTCGGGGGGACGACTTCCTACCAGACAATTTTGACGAACGAAGGGGGCAGGGGTTACGTCGAGTTCGTTATCCGCGGGCTCCCGGAGTCGATTGGAGCGGCCTTTTACGATGGTAACCAACGGGTTCCGGGAGTGACGCTCGAGGAGGGGGGATCCAGAACCCTGAGTTTGCGCCTCTCCCTGCCTACCAGCACTACGGATTTCGAGATCGGCGAAGCCATAGACTTTGACGTCTTCGCACTCGACGAGAATCAGGCCGCGGAGTACGAGAACGGTACTCCCCTCGACAACCTCGAGGCCCAGAGCTTAGAACTCTTCTTGACTCCCGAGGGGGTCCCCGAGCTGGGCCTCTCCCTCGACAACGTGTTTGCGCGCGTAAAGTCAGGTGAGGAATTACATATAACGGCGACGGTGGCGAACACCGGGACCTTAGCAGCCGAGGATGTGGAGCTGGGGGTAACGGGCCTGCCGTACGGGTGGTCGGCATTCGCAAACCCGGACACTATATCATCCATCGATCCCGGGGAGGAAGTCGATGTCGAAGTTATAGTAGTCCTACCCGAGGATGCTTCCCCCGGCAGGTACGAGTTTTCGGTCTCGGCTAGCGGTGGAGGTCGGGAGGCGAGCAAGGGCTTCGAGGTTCGGGTGGAGGAGGCGAGCGGTAGCCCAATCTTGTGGATTTTGGGTATTATGTTCGCGCTCGTGGTCGTTGCCGTGATCATGGTGAAGTTCAGGAGGAGATGAAGTTGTTCAAACTTGTTCAGACCGGTTCAAAACCATGTTTTAAATGCTGTTCACCCCCCCCGAAGGAGCGAGGTGAACGGATGACCGAGCTAATGGTCGAGATAAAGGATATCGTGAAGGTCTTCGAGGACGGGACGAGGGCAGTCGACGGCCTCAGCTTGGAGATCCCGAAGGGTGAGACCTTTGCCCTTTTCGGCCCAAACGGCGCGGGGAAGACGACGATGATCGACCTGATGCTGGACTTCATCCAGCCTGATGAGGGCTCAATCAAAATCGCTGGGATCGACGCCTTAAAATATCCGCTCGAGGCGAAAAAACACGTTGGGCTAATCGCTGAGAGCGCAAGGCTCTATGAGATATTTTCAGCTAGGCGAAACCTGCGGTATTTCGCGGACTTGAGCGGGAAGAAGATCAAGGGCAAGGAGATAGAGGGGGTATTGGCCAAGGTTGGGCTGACCGATGCGGCCAACATGCAGGTGGGCAATTTTTCCGCTGGAATGGTGCAGAGGCTCCTCGTTGGCGTTGGCTTGGTAAAAAGGCCCGACCTGCTGATATTGGACGAGCCTTGGACCGCGCTGGACCCCAAGGGCGCCCGGGAGCTTTCGGAGCTACTCACCCAACTGAAGCAAGAGGAGGGGCTAACGCTGCTCGTAAGCACTCACGAACTCTTCCGCGCCCACCGGATAGCCGATAGAATAGGGATAATGGTGAAGGGCAGGATCCAGAAGATTGTCGAGGCCTCTGAGATCAAGGATGTGGAAAGTGTCTACCTAAAGACCGTGGGGGTGGCCAAGTGATCCTGACCATAGCAAAAAAGGAGTTCTTGGGGAACGTGCTATCGCGCAAGTTCCTCGTGGCCTTCGTCCTAGCCGTCCTAATCTTGGGCACGGGGGCTTTTGCCATGAGCAGGGCGTACCAGGAGCAGCAAGATCGATACGAGACAAAACTCGCCGACCTCGAACAAGAGCTAGAGGAAGAATCGTTTGGATACTGGAAGATCGCCGAAACGGAGATATTCAGGGAGCTGGGGAAGCCCGACCCACTAAGCACGCTCATCAGCGGTCAGCAGAGCGTCCCGAGCGGCATGGGGGCAATAGGCCATATGATGGAAGAAGCCGTAGGCAGGGAGCAGACGACCTCGCCGCTGTGGACCCGGTTCGGGATGCTCGACCTCACCTTCATCATCGGCGTCTTGATGAGCCTCATGGCCGTGATCTTCTCCTACGACTCGATCTCAGGGGAGAAGGAGCGCGGAACCCTCAAGCTCACACTCGCCAACGATGTCCCGAAGGACCATGTGCTGCTCGGCAAGTACATCGGCGGGACAGCGAGCGTCCTACTCCCCTTCGTCCTAGCCATGCTCCTCGCCTTGAGCATCATTGCTTTAGCGGTCGGGGTTCCCTTCTCCCCGGCGGACTACCAAGCCATCGGTCTCTTGGTGCTCATAGGGTGCGCGACGATCAGCGCCTTCTACCTGCTCGGCATGCTGGTCAGCTCCCTCACCAAGAGAGCTTCAGTATCCCTAATCATGTGCCTCTTCGTCTGGATCTCCCTTGTCCAAGGCATCGGAAACGTGGCGGCCCTCACGGCGACGGAGACCTCCGGGGGCATGAGCTACGACGAATTCCACGACCAATACATGTCAATTTGGGAAGACGTGCGGGAGGAGTACCAACCCCAGCTAGAGAATCTGCGCAAGCAGTTGAGCCAAGCGTGGCAGGAGAACAATATGGAGTTGGTCGATCAAATTCAGGAAGAGTTGAATGCGCTGTGGGGTGAACAAAGCGAGGAAACCCAACGGAGGCAGCGAGTCCTAGAGGAGGAGTTCAGGAGGCAGCAGGAGGGGCAGTTGAATACGGCCTTGAACGTATCGAGGATATCGCCGGGCGAGAGCTACCGGAACGTGGGGCGGGCGCTTGCCGGGCTGAGCTGGGACGAGGGAGTACACATCCAAGAACAGATGTCCGATTACCTCGACGCGCTGAGGGATGAGTACGAGGAGTGGCAGGAGCAGCAAGGGGAGGGACCGGGGTATGTTATCCGCATGGCAGGCGAGGGGGAGACGATCAGGGCTCAGGAGCTCGAACTACCAAAGGAGAACTTCGAGCCCCAGACTAGGCTGGACTGGTACTACGAGCCCTGGGGGGCGAGCGAGCGAATGGGAACCGCAACCTATGACATCGTTTCGATAGTCATGTTTAACATCCTCCTCTTCATGGGGGCCTACGTGGCCTTCCTTCGCTACGACGTGAGGTGAGATCAGAATGAACGAAAGAGGTAGAAAAATGAACCGAAAGTTGCTGTCGATCACCGTGACGCTCGCCATGCTTTCGACGCTCACGCTCGCGATGCCAGCCCTCGCTGAAACCACTCAGCCAGTAGAGCTCCACATCTTCCTTCCGCCGGAGGAGATCCTGAGCGTGGAATGCCAGTCGTCCCTTGAGATACCCTCGATAACTCCCGATTCCCCAGCGATAGCGGAAGTGGAGAACACGCACATCCTCGAGCTGACGATAAATGTCCGGGAGGAGGTCTCGAACGTCGGGTTGACCGTCCAGCAGCTGGTGGAAAACTTTGAGAACCTCCCCACGAAGTTCGCGGCCGAAGGGGAAGCGGGAGAAGGGGAATATTATCAAAACGGCGTTCACGACATTCTAATCGACATCTCGATTTCAATAGCCTACCGATACTTCAGGTTCATTCCGGAGGGGATAAGCGATGCCCAGATCGAGAACGTGATCATAGAGTTCGAGGTCGAGAAGTCGTGGATCTCAGAGCACTCGATAGACGAGGAGAGCATAACCTTCGGCAGGTTCGACCAGGAGAACATGCTAGAAGTCTTGCCCACAACTAGGCTGGGGGAGGATACAGCCTCCCATATCTACTTCACCTCCACCTCCCCCGGCCTCTCCTACTTTGCGATAGTTGGGGTAGGTGAGGAGGGGCCTCCTGAAAACGTTCCCGAGAACGTCCAGTTCAGCAACCTCCGAATAAGCCCCGAGAGTGTGAGTCCAGAGGAACCAGTCACGATCTCAGTTGACATAACCAATCTCGGCGAGAACCAAGTGGTGTGTCCCGTAACGCTGAGGATAAACGGGGTGCTCAAGGGCAGCGAGACGGTAACGCTCGACGGTGGCGAGACCGAGACGGTGGAGTTCACGGTTACCGAGGGGGTTCCTGGAACTTACGATGTCGAGGTTGACGGACAGACGGGTAGCTTCGAGGTGCTCGAGCACGAAGAGGGTGAGCCATCTGGAGCCCCCGTGCTCGGGATCGTGATGATGGCAATAGTGGCGGTCTTCGTTGTATTGCTACTCTACGGGAGGAGGAAGTGGATTTGATGAGTAGTGACAAAATGCACACCGCTAGGATCTGTGCAGCTATCATCGCCCTAGTGATCGGGATGATTCTCTTATTTGAGGGAGCCTATCCCACGATCGGTGGATATGCGGATGGGATCTACGTTGCAGTCGGCGCGGCTCTCATTCTAAGCTATTTCCCGCTAATTGGTGACTCATTCGAATTAAAGTTTCGAACGCAACGTAGTGTGGTTTGCATGCCAGTTTTGTTGGTTCTTGGACTATTGATGCTTTACTACGGAGCAACTAAGCCTGGACTTGCCACGCTTGTGCTGAGGTCCACATTTATAATCCCGGGCACCGCGTTAGTCGTCGCTTCTTTGGTCTTATTCGGCAGAAACATTCGTACTTCGATGAGGGTGGGTGGATAGATGGCTTGGGGTACTCATCGCAGGCGGAAGTCTCAATACGGGATGGTCGCAGTTTTAGCGATTTTAGTGATTCTCGCCTTCTCGGCGGGTACCGCATTCGGCGTGTTTATTCAGAGACAAATTTCGGGCGGTGAGCAGGATGCCGAGGCAGACAGCGAGCCGTTTCAACTTACAGAGGTTCGGGAAGCGGCCACCCAGATCGCGGCCGTGGACTCGCAGGGCAACGGTTTGCTCTGCGACCTCAGCGTTAAGGTGGAGCCTGGGGACGGCGACATCTTTTACCGCATAGAACCCTACGCGCAGGTCGACCTCCAGTACTCCGCCGAGACAGCCGTGGAGTTTGCCGCGCAGATGGCCGGGATCGACCTTAGCGACATAGACGTGAGCTTCGAGATCGAGGCGTCCGCGCAGATGATCGGCGGTCCGAGTGCCGGGGCGGCGATGACGGTCGTCGTCTATGCCGCGATCGAGAACCGCCAAGTCAGGGACGACGTGGTGATTACGGGCGAAATAAGGCCAGATGGAAGCATCGGGCAGGTGGGCGCAGTAATAGCGAAGGCGGGAGCAGCCGCGGAAGCAGGAAAGAAACTTTTCTTGATCCCTCTCGGCCAGTCGAGGGTCGTAACCTACACGATGGTCATTGAGGAGGTCCTTACCCCTTGGGGGACTCAAAAGATAATAAGTTACGAGCCGGTCGTCGTTGACCTCAACGAGTACGCGGAGGAGCAGGGCTGGAGCCTCGAGATCCGGGAAGTCTCCACGGTAGGGGAGGCAATCGACCTAATGTTGATGTAAGATGCCGGTCGAAATCTACGGAAATGTCCCCTAGGCTAAGCAATCAATACAAACACAAAATAGCGGCTAAGATCACATCTCGGGTCGGAGATACTTTCCCCGAGCGCGGCGGGTTCCGGTCCCGGGTATTTTTGCACGCGACCGCCGCGGCCCGCCACAACCGAGCGGTGTGGTAGAGAGGAGGGTCAGCGCGGCGAGGAAGACGGCATAAAATAATTTAATGCGGCACCGTTGATTACATATGGTAAACCATGCCCGCCAGAGACAGGTCAAAAAGGAAGTACGGCTTCGGCGACCACAGTGCGCCCACGAAGCGCGAGTGCTTGGAGCTCGTGGAGAAAGAGAAGGGGGTGGGCTCGGCGAGGCTGGTCAATCTGATGGAAATCAAATTGAACTACGCTTCGCGGTTCTTCATTGTTGCCAATCGTAAATTACGATATCCCAGTAATCTAAGTTTGCAGCCCCAATGTAGCAGTAGTAACTCCCATCTCCTTCAAAGCAATACGAAACACCACTTATAGTTCTTTCATTATACTCGCTAAAGTCCACGGTTTGATACGAAACATAACCTGTTGTTGCGTTCTCGGGATAAATGTAGAAAGACCAATATCCATACACTGAATCTCCTGCTATGGAATATTCAATTTTGAACTTATTTCCTTCAACCCGAAATGTGTCAGTATTTTCACGAGAAGTGCCCGAATAATCCGCGACTTTTATCCATCGCCCCTCAGATGTATCAAGGGCGGTTATTTTGACCCAATCGGAGTCTGTTTCTCCATCATCATCGACAACAGTAAACCAGACATCATAGTTCCCTTCATTTTGAAAAACATAAACTGGGTTTTGTTCATTGCTTATTGATCCGTCGTCGAAATCCCAACGATAAGAGATAATATTTCCATCGTTGTCGATTCCGGAACCAGAGAATGACACCTCTAGGGGGGCTTCCCCAACCTCGGGGGTGGCAAATGCCGAAGCAACTGGTGGTTCGGTAATGGGGAGAATGTACGTACTAAACGTGTCTGTATGTAATCCACTATCTCTTTCCCCCAAATGCCATCCTGAGCAAGTCGTTTCAGCTGGCCAGTATTTTACGCCGTTTGTGTCAAAGGGCGCAACAACTTTATTTATGTATCCGGCACCAGACGCCATCGAAGGTTGTTTGTTTAAGCGAACTCCTACCATCATGTGTTCGTCCTTTTCAAAATCGACCAAACTAGCGTGATATCCGAGTGCTTCAATAAGTGACGCATAAAGTATCGACTTGTCGCTACAATTTCCTTTCCCAGCTACGAGAACTTCCAAAGCGTAGGACCAGTAATAAAGGTTGTCTGTTATTCCATGCTCATCGTACGGAATTGCTTCTTGAACGAATCTCAACACAAAATCGGCCAGTCCGTCCTCGCTTGTAGGGTACTGATTGAGATAGCTTGCTTGTAGGTTCTCTGCAAATGCTTCTATTTTCTCATCATCTGCGGTGACAAATTTTTTAGCATCTTCGGAGAGGTAAGCACCGATGGGGGGAATGCCGTAGATATATACGGCATGAGACATTGCTTCATATTTTTCCATTTCATCAATAATTTCAATTTCTTGATGCCAACGTCTTCCCCCATATATCCATGTATAAGAGAAGGTATCCGGGATTGTAATAGTAGTTGTGTATGTAGTTTGAGCGCCACCGTTATCAGTCACTATCAATTTAACTTCGTAAATACCGCGGCTGTGATAAGTGAAGGTTGGGTTCTGGTCATTACTAATCTCTCCAGTACCAAATTCCCACTTCCAACTTACAATGGTGCCATCATTATCTGAGGAGTTATCCACAAACTCGACAGTGTATGCCTCCCTAGTACAGGTAAACTCTGGAGTTGGTGGGGTATTAACTCGGGCCCAAAAAGCGATAGTGCTATTTTCAAAGTCCTTCGAAGAACAAGAAATTATGATCTGAATATTCCCCGACGGTACATTAATTGGGCACTGTACTCTCCATCCATAATTGCCATTTTCGACGGTGACAGACCCCAAAACATCCAAGTGAGCTACCGAAATTTCAAGTACAGAATTATTGGGTAAGTTCGTTTCGCCAAAAACTGCCAACTCATCGCCTTGTTGCCTACTATCTATTGATAAGTAATAGCTTTCTGATTTGAGGAGTGTAAATCCAATAAAAGAAGCGAAAACGAAAATTGAGATAACTCCTACTACTTTCATTATATGTCGACGAGGCGTTTTATATCTTGGATGGCTTTCCACCCCCACCTCTGGATATTCTGTTGATAGGTGAGATTTTTTCCGCCTATGGGGTTTTCTCCATCGACGAGATTTCTTTTCCGACAACCGTCTTACTCCCATTCCCCCTCTCATGTGCCCACCCTATTAAATTCTGTTGGAGAACCTACACCCTAGAAACTTTGTTGCACCAAGAGCTCAGAACCAAGAGGTGCGAGGGAATAAGGTATTCCTTCAGCCTGACCGAAACGGGTAGGGCCAAACTTAAGTATTTCAGGGATAAAAGATACCAAAAGCGTTATGAGGAATACTGGAGCAAAAATTTGGGGGATGCCATTGGGTTTGGTTGAATTTACGGTTGATGGTTTTCCGCCTGCTTATGATTCAGGCTTCTCTATCCTGAATCCAAAACATTCCCGTTATCCCTTGGTTCAGAGGTTACAAGAGAGAGCAAGGGAAGCGATGCAAGGAAAGAAACTATTGAAAGGCGACGTGGCATTGGAACTCGAACACGAAATATTCACGGGAGACCGCAGAACAGATGTTGTCAATCTGATCGGGGGGGTCGCAAATGCTCTTGAAGGAATTGTTTATAGTGACGATAACCAAATCAGAGAAATCCGTGCCAGACAAGTGTCATCGCAAAGAGACTCGTATAACGTAAGGGTTAGAGAACTCTAAAGAAATTGATGGAAAGGTGGCGTAGAATGAACGGGATCAAACTTGGTGGTTGGCTGAAAAAGCACAGGGTGACTGCGCTTGACGAGTTATGTAAAATCACAAAAGATACCTTTGAAAGGCTTGATAAGCAGCCGGGGATGGCGAGTATTAATGAAGAAATAGAATCATGGGCTAAAGAAAACAAACTGCTCAAGAAAGTTTTAAAAGAAAAGTGGGCAAAGGAGCAAATTGAGCAACAATTGAATGAGATGAGCAGGGGCGAGTTGGAGAAGTTGTTGAGTGATGGTATTACATTAAAGATATTCAATCTGGAAAACCCAAAGCTGAAAATTGTTACCCAAAAGTTGCAAAAACTACCAGACGAAGAACTAAAGCTAATAGAATCGGGAAAACTTTACTCATGCAATTACATTGGAATAGCAAAGTTTGAGACAGACTGCGCGCTTGTTCCCTTGTATCAAAAAATTATGAAAATGACTGGCATCTCAACATCTAACTTGGTTGCTCCTCTTGATGCTGGCCCACTTTTAGATTTATTTAACGAAGATGAAACCGAGGAGAAAAAAGCAAAAGATGTGAAAAAAAGTAAGTCGGCTTCCAAAAAGTCACCATAAAACGGCTTCGGCCTCTTGCTGTGATCTGTGGGGGGCTATTGGGCCGAGGGTTTGCTACACAGGGAGCTCAGCACTAGGAGACGTGGCGGGATCAGGTATTCCTTCAGCCTGACCGAAACGGGCAGGGGCAAGATCAGATATTTCAAAAAAAATAAAAATTTAAAAAATTTATTTTGATTTTTTTAAAAATTTTGAATATCATCTAAGAAGATATTTTATTAAACTTTTTAATGAAAAAGTTCATATTATAATTTGATCAAATGAAAAAAATAAAAAAATTAATCTCGACAAGCCTTCTTGATAACGCCGAGCGCATGGCCGACGAGGGGTCAAGAGACGTGAGGGACTGCGTGAGGCTGGCGAGGCTGGGCAGGAACAAGGAAGAGGTGGACAAGTTCTTGGAGACGATGAGGAGATACAGGTAGGATTTTATGATGATTAGTGTGTTTCGTGTAATAAGTTGGAGGCGATGAGGTGCGCCGGCGAAGAGTTTACCTGTGCCCAAAGTGCGGGAAAACACTCCCCATCTGTCTGCCGCCCTACGCCCGTCGTGGCGACTCCGTGTGCAGGTGCAATCCTTCCCTGATACCGGAGGAATACGGCGGAACTTGGAAAAGGGGCAGGAAGCGGTGAGCCCCGAAAGACCATGAGGAGATATAGGTAGAATGTCCAAAAATAGGGAGTGTGAAACGCCGTGTGTGGGCCGCGATTGACCGGCCTAAACGACGAAGGGATCAAAATTCCATTCGAACGCGCGGCAAAAGCGATAACGGGGTGAAAAAACATGGGCGTTTCTATCAGCTTTAAGGGGACGGTGGACAAGCCTCGCTGATGCTTTCGCGGAGGAGGTTTCAAGTTGAGTTATGGAGCCATAGTGGGAAGAAAGAGAGATAAAGTTGGCAAGAAGCCTCTGACCAAGAAGGAACGAAGGGAAAGGAAGAAGAGGAGAAAACAGAAGGGGTAGTTGAAGGGAACTGTATGGGGTCGATTTTGAGGGGAGGAGAAGGCTTGGAAAAACTGATAAAAAAGCTCGAGGGGTATACGAAGTTGCACAAAAGGAAATGCCCGAGGTGTGGGTACGGGTGGACTTCGAGGGTTGCGGATCCCAAGGAGTGTCCTCGCTGCAAGGAGCGATTGAGATGATCGAGCCAGTGATTAGCTTGGTGCTCCTGCTCCTAGTCGCGGCCGTCGTGGCGCTTATCATCGAGCGGCGCCGGAAGAAGCGGGAGGAGGAGCGCAGGCGGAGATCTCAAGCGGAGGCTGAGGAGTACGCCGTATAGGTTGGTGGTGGTGTTATGGGACGAGTGTTAGTTCAGCTGCCGAAGGATAAGCCCCTGCGGGACAGGGCCGCTGGGTTGCTCAAGGATGCCTTAGGGGTGGAGCTGCCCGAGAAGCTCGTCAGGTGGGACGGGTGGATCCTGCAGATAGAGGGGGAGCGGCGCGTTCTGCCCAAGCAAGTGCTGAGGGAGTACCGCCGATGATGCACGTCTGTAAGCGCTGCCACGACCGCGAATATAAGGGGACCAGCGGGAGCCACTTCCCCACCCGGGGGTTCAGGCGCTGCGAGGAGTGCGGGAAGATGATCCGCCCGGGCAAGACGGTGTACGTGGTGTAG
>CAZESD010000017.1:0-17519 GCA_964514945.1 Hadarchaeota archaeon (SeqCode) | reverse complement strand
TATACGCTGGAAACGATAGCTCACGGTCTAATCGTCTCTGCGATTCAAACTTGCCTCACCTAAATGGGATGGCCGGTGAAGGACTGCCAATGGTGGTGTCCTATTTAGGACAGGGGTTGGAGACTTATCGGCTGTTTCGTGCGAAACACTGATGCTTAGAGCATAGCGTGATACGTATTACACCGTGGTCTTGACAAGTCTGTCCTATTTGGGATAGGGTGTCCCAAATGGCACTAACGGGCAGTTCTATTTAAATTTCTTATAAAAAAAATAAAAAAAGCTATCGCTGACCAACGAGAAAAGCCACCAGAAACTGCTTACCTACCAGCGCGATGGGCCTCTTCTCTCTGATCGGTGCTTCTGGAAGCACTCTCTGCAGTAGATCGGTCGACCCTCTGTTGGTTTGAAGGGAACTTCGCATTCCTTACCACAGTCTGAGCAAATTGCCTTGTGCATCTCGCGAGGAAAGTCCCTTCTTTGGCCACCGAATCTTCCGCCGTACGCCATTTTCTAACACTCCTTTTTTTCTTAGACACAATCCGAAGAAACGTCAAACTGTTTCTTTAATAAGCTCTTCTTGAGAAAAGCCCGTTGTGTCCTAACTTCACTGAACTAAGACACTTAAATAGTGCACGGTTTACCCTCAGAGGACCATTAGTGCAGCTACTTTTTTACCCCTGGTATGAATACCAAAATGCGAAAGGGGGGAGGTAAAAAGAAATGAATAAAGGCATTCTAGTTCTAGCGATTGCGGCAATAGTGCTGGCAGCCCTGGTAGCGAGGACGATGAGTACAGGTGACGAGGCTGACGGTGGGGATGGATGGCTGAACACAAGCATTGAAACTGGTATCAAATTGAGGATTTTCCCAATCTACACCATCTATGTTTTCCTAGATATAGATGTAGAAATTTTGGGTTTCAAACGTCCTGATCTTTTAAACCTAGAGTGGCCGATCTTCGGAAGCCCTCAAGCGCTCTCCTGGGAAAACTATTCGGAGGAAGTCAACGTGGGATACACGGGAATTAATGCATTTTGCATACCCGATGAAAGCCTTGAAAATGGTGTTAAGGTCGAAAATCTTTCTACAGAAGAATGGAGTTATATTGGTTCGGCAAACATCTTCGTCGTGAGAGACCCTCAGACTCCATATGCCATGGAACTCCTACCGCCCACGGTGCAGATCGGGCCAGTGGTGGATGTCTCTGCGAAAACGGGCGAGGAAGAAATGGTAGAAGATCGCAATGCTATAGAACTAATTACAACGGTCGAGGATGTTGAGATCAAAATCGTCACACCTGATTTACTCATAATGAGCACCGAGGATTGGTATAGGATTCCAAATAAGCTTGACGTATACGCTAGGATGACAGGCTCTAAATAAGTGGAGTAATATACTCACACGGTTTACCTAAACACTTGAGGCGCAATTATGGTCATAGTGGGGATACAGGGTCTCACAAAGGTATTTAACGGACGAAAGGCAGTCGACGACATAAATCTCACGATCGAAAAGGGCGAGATCCTCGGTTTGCTTGGTCCTAACGGCGCCGGCAAGACTACCACCATAGCGATGCTTTCGACGATCCTACCGCCGACCAAAGGAACTGCCACCGTTGATGGCTATGACATCAGACGGCAACCAAAAGAGGTTCGTCGTGTCATTGGTGTCGTCCCCCAAGATGTCGCCCTATACGATGATTTAACAGCTGCTGAGAACCTCGCGTACTTTGGCAAGCTCTACGGTGTCGTGGGCGAGCGACTAAAGAAGCAGATCGATGAGCTGCTCAGACTTGTACGACTGAAGGATCGGGCGAACAATCGCGTCAAAATCTTCTCCAGTGGAATGAGGGATCGCCTTAACTTGGCGGTGGGACTAATCCACGAACCACGTCTACTTTTCTTAGACGAACCCACTACCGGCCTAGACCCCCAAGCACGTCTAGCGGTGTGGGAGATGATCAAAAAGCTTCAGGCTGAAGGGGTCAGCATCCTGTTAACGACTCATTACATGGAAGAGGCAGACTACCTCTGCGACCGCGTAGCCATAATGGATGACGGCAAAATCATCGCGCTCGATTCGCCGGCGGTCTTGAAAAAATCTATCGGAAAGCTTGAAGTGATCGAGGTGAAAGCGACTGGAATACCGAGAGCCCTGTTGGCAAAACTTCGGAAACTCCGCGACGTGAAGGAGGTCGCGCAGACATCCGAGGGCCTACGCCTGCTCTCGCCGACCGCGGACGCTATACTCGGACAGGTGGTCAGCTTGATCACGTCGAAAAAGGTGCGCATAGATTCATTAAACGTCGTCCAGCCCACGCTCGAAGATGTCTTCATAAAGTTGACGGGCAGGACGCTGAGGGATTGAAATGAGATTTCTTACCATAACTGTAAAGGAACTGCGCTTGTGGATGAGGGACCGACATGCTCTGTTCTTTACTTTCGCACTACCCCTCCTCTTCATTACGGTCTTTGGTCTGGCGTTTAGCGGCGATATGGGAAAAATCGACGTCATTGTATTTCAGGAGGATGACAGCCCATTAGCCGATAACTACGTCTTTGCCCTTAATGTCGTCTTCGATGTCACGAGAGCTGACAGCGCTGCGGCAGCTGAAAATGACGTTTTAGACGGCGAAAAAGTAGCTGCGATAATAGTGCCGGAAGGATTCAGCGAGAATGCGGCTCCTGTACGCCTGATATACGATGAGACCAAGCAGGAGCTATCATCAATCGTCATGCGTACACTTGAAGGAGTCACCATGGAATTTCTCGGGCAACAACCTCCAATCTCCGCCGAGTCTGTCAGCGGCAAACAACTCGACCCATTCCAATTCATCGTCCCTGGGATGGCGGTGATGTTCGTCCTTATGATAGGTGGTATAGGCGGGGCTGAGAGTACCATCAAGGAGAGGGACAAGGGCACGTTTAAGCGCAACCTCTTGGCACCTATCGGCCGGGCCAGTTATCTCGCGGGTAAATTGCTCTCCCATTTCCTAATAGGATGCATGCAATTGGCCGTATTTTTTGGCGCGGGTATTCTCTTGTTTGGAATGGGCGTGTACGGCAGCCTCCTGCTCGTGGCGTTAATCGGTGCTCTAGTCGTCATACTTGCCGTCGGTCTTGGGCTCCTCGTTTCGTCTTTTGTACATTCACAGGAAGGGGCCTCCAGTGCCGTGATGGCGTTGGTGCTGCCGATGTCTGCGCTTGGTGGGCTCTGGTTCTCCATAGAGATGATGCCAGGGTACATGCAGAGCATCGCTCAAATTTTGCCAACTTATCATGCGCAGAACGCTTTTACGGCTGTTATCATGCGTGGCAAGGATCTAGCAGCGATTGCTCCCTCCGTGCTTGCGCTGGCTGGTTTTGTGATTGCCGTGCTCGTGGTCGGGCTATTGTTGTTCAAGTGGGAAGAGTAGTTTTAAGCTTGACGCCGAAAAATAACTTGGGGGCCGGTGGCGAAGTCTGGAATTCGCGCTCGCTTCGCATGGTAACCGAAATAGCGAGAGGTCGCGGGTTCAAATCCCGCCCGGTCCACCACTCAAAGGAGGCGGGCAATGCAAGCAATCGTGTACATCCGTACTGACCCGGGAAAGGCGCTGGCACTTTTGGATGAGGTCAAAAATCTTCCAGAAGTCAAATTCGCCGCCGCAACCGCGGGAAGATTCGATATCGTGACACGAATCGAGGCCGCAGATCTTAAAGCGATAGGCGATGCCGTCGTGAGCAAGATCCAGAACATCCCCGGAGTCAGGTACACGGAGACCTCACTGATAGTTGAATGAGCGGGTGCTGCGAGCTTTATAAAGCGAGAGGGTTAAGGCTCAGGGATGCTGGTGGTAACCCTACAAGGAGCCATTCATTGTTCAAGTAGGTTTATTTTTCCCACCACAAATAAAAATCGGCGGTCTTATGGTCGAACTCGTATTTCTGGGGTGCGGTGGAGGCCGTTTTCAAGTTATCGACCAGCATTTCAAGACTGGGGGCTTCCGCTTGCACGCGGGAGTCAAAATACACGTTGATCCTGGACCCGGAGCTCTCTTGCTTTCCCACCAGCACAATCTAAATCCGCTTGCCCTTGACTGCGTCGTGGCTACCCATTGTCATCCCGATCATTACTGCGACGCCGAAGTGCTCATAGAGGCGATGACTCAGCACATGACCCGCAGACGAGGCGTGCTCATAGGAAGCGAGAGCGTGCTCAAAGGCATGGGGAAATTTGGCCCGGCGATATCGCGCTTTCATCAGGGGAAGCCGGAGAAAGTCGTTTGCCTTCGAGTTGGCGAAAGCTACGAACTCGGCGACATAAAGCTCGAGGCAACACCGACCAAACATGGCGACCCGACGGCTTTTGGGATAAAGATTCACTCACAAAAGGGCATCATAGGCTACACCAACGATACCCAGTACTTTGATGAACTCACGAAGCACTTCGAAGGCAGTCGAGTTCTAATAGCAAATGTCACACGCCCGCGGGCGATGCGAATCCCGTGGCACCTCTGCTCTGACGACCTCATCGCTCTCCTAAATCAAGTTAAACCAGAGCTCGCAGTGATGCTGCATATGGGCATGCTGTTCTTAAAACATCCACCGGAGAAAGAGGCGAAGCGAATCAAGACTGCAACTGGTGTGGAAACTGTGCCGGGCTATTCCGGTTTACGTGTTAACCTTGACAAAGAAGTGAAATTCAAGCGCCCCCCAAAGCAGCCTAGTTTGGAAGCTTTTGTGCGATTACCCCCCGAGCGCATTGTTGAGGTGGAATAGCCGAATTGCTTTATATTGTTCAATTCAGATTTTGATGAGGCTGTCGAGAAGAGCCAAAGGGGGTATCAAGTGGAAGTATCAAAGGACTACGACCCGCTCAAAATCGAACCCAAGTGGCATGAGCGATGGGGAGAGTTAGGCATCTATCGCTTTAATCGCGAGGATAAAAAAAAGCCGACTTACGTTATTGATACTCCACCTCCATATCCGTCGGGCGAATTTCACATGGGCACGGCGCTGAACTGGACCTACTTCGATATGGTCGCACGCTACAAGCGAATGCGCGGTTTCAACGTGCTCTTCCCACAGGGCTGGGATTGTCACGGGTTGCCGACTGAGGTTCAAGTCGAAAAGCGCTACGGAATCCGCAAAGGCGATCTCCCGCCTGAAAAATTCCGCAAACTCTGCATCAAGCTGACTGAGGAGAACATCGCCCACATGCGGGAGGAGATGAACTCGCTTGGATTTTCAATCGATTGGTCTACCGAGTACCGGACGATGGACCCAGACTACTACAGGCGAACCCAGCTATCCTTCGTGCAGCTCTACAAGCGTGGTTTGATCTATCGGGGCGAACATCCTGTCAACTGGTGCCCGCGATGCGAAACCGCAATTGCCGATGCCGAAGTCGAATACGAAGATCGAGAGACAACGTTCAACTACATCAAGTTCAAGCTCCATGGCGAGGATGAGTACCTTACCATAGCCACCACCCGACCCGAGTATCTTCCCGCATGCGTGGTCGTGGCGGTTTACCCCGGGGACGAGCGTTACAGAAAACATGTTGGGAAAAAGCTCGAGGTCCCCCCATTCGGTCAAGTCGTCGAGCTCATCGAGGACCACGAGGTTGATCCCGAGTTCGGCACGGGCGTGGTGATGGTCTGCACCTTCGGCGATAAGACTGATGTGCGGTGGACGAAACGCTACAAGCTACCCGTGGTCAAACTCATCGATGAAAGAGGGAACATGAGCGGGGCAGCTGGCAAATATGCTGGGCTGACGCTCGAGGAGTGCAAGCGTGCAATCATTGATGACCTCCGCAAAGCGGGTCTGCTCGTGAAGCAGGAGAAGCTGGCTCAAAGCGTCGGGGCGTGCTGGCGGTGCAAGACTCCGGTCGAAATCCTGACGAAGCCGCAGTGGTTCATGCGCGTGCTAGACCTGAAGAACAAGGTGATCGAGAGCGCCAAGCAGGTTCGTTGGGTTCCCGAGCACATGCGGCAGAGGTTAATCGACTGGGTAGAGTCGATGGATTGGGATTGGGTTATCTCAAGGCAGCGAGTCTTTGCGACACCGATTCCAGCTTGGTACTGTACAGGCTGTAAAGAGCCTATTGTCGCCGAGGAGAAACAACTCCCCGTGAACCCTGCGAAAGATAAACCACCGGTCGAACGATGCCCGAAATGCGGCAACAAAAGCTTCGAGCCCGAGCAAGACGTGCTCGACACATGGATGGACAGTTCAATAACAATCGCCGCTCATGCTGGCTGGCCAGAGCTCGACCGACGCCTCTTTCCAGCAGACCTTCAACCCAATGGGACAGACATCATCCGCACATGGGACTACTACCTGCTAGTTCGACACCTGGCGCTGCTAGGCGAGGCGCCCTATCGCACGGTGCTCATCAACGGCATGGTTTTTGGTGAGGACGGTCGAAAGATGTCGAAGTCGCTCGGCAATTACGTCGACACGACCATGGCACGAAGCAAGTATGGGGCCGATGCCCTCCGTCAGTGGGCAGCGATAGGCGCCTCCACGGGTTCCGACATCCCCTTCAGCTGGAAGGACGTCGACTTCGGCTACCGGTTCATGCGCAAGTTCTGGAATGCTGCGCGTTTCGCTGGGCCCCACCTGAACGCGAAAATTGCTGAACTCGACCCGAAGAAGCTCAAGTTTAGACCTGTCGACCTCTGGATCCTTAGCCGCCTCAACCGACTTATCAAGCAGACCACGGACTGGCTCGATGACTTCCAATTTAACCACGCACTAGGTGCGATCCAGACTTTCGTTTGGCACGAGTTTTGCGATATGTACATCGAAGAAGTTAAACACCGCCTCTATGGTGGCGATCCCACTGCCGACGCTGCGCGCTATACGCTTTACCATGTGATATTAACCGCCACCAAACTGCTCGCTCCATTCATACCACACTTCTCCGAGGAGGTTTACCAAGCTCACTTCACCAAGGATTGCCCACGCCCAAGCGTTCACGTCTCAAGCTGGCCCGAGATAAACAAGAAGTTTATCGATGAATCAGCCGAGCGAACCGGCGAGATAGCAAACTTAATAGTGAGTGCTCTTCGACAATTCAAGTCTGCGCACAAGATGGCGCTTAGCAAGGAACTTTCATCGGTTGAAATTTATGCCTCTAGTAAGGAGATAGCAAAACATGTGAAGCAGGTGGGTGGCGACATCGCCGGCACCATGCGCGTGAGCAAGCTCAACATCAGAGTCGGCAGGCCGAAGCTGGCCGAGCGAGTGCTTGCGGTCGAACCCAAATTAGCAAAGCTAGGGCCGCGCCTACGTGCGGACGCCAAACTTGTCGTGCAAGCTTTGCGTGAGGCGAAACCAGAGAAACTGGCAAAACAGCTTGCAAAGGGGAAGCTCAAGCTCCGCGCGGGTGGAAAGCAATTCGAACTCGCGCCCGAAGATGTGAGGGTGATAAAAGAGACCGCAAGCGCGGGGCACAAAGTCGAAGTCATTGACATCCAAGAGCCCGCGTTAACTATCCTGATCGCGTCTTCATGACCTAAGGTAAGACAAAACTATAATCACCACAAAAATTGCGACGAAAATTGCCATCATAATTAATCTACTGCGTGCCATGCGTTTCTGTTGTTTTTTGAAGATGTCCTCGCATGAGGGTGAACAGAAAAATTTATCTGACTCAATCGCCTTCCCGCAAACAATGCAATGTCGATGATCCTCTGGCATCTTATCATCCGGGCACAATCGTAGTACCACTGTGCTTTGCGCCCTTTAAAATCTCCGGTAAGCGTTTGATCTCGTGCTTCCCCAACACAAGCGTTCGGATACCCGTCCGCTGGATGAGCTTCGCGCTCACAGGGTCGATTATCATGTTAACTCCCGGTTTCACTTTTTTAACCGATACCAGCTTCATGAGCTCCCCCCCGGTCATCACCTCGAACTTCTTCGCTTTCGGGTCAAGTTTAGGATCAGCTGTGTAGACTCCACCCACATCTGTGAAGAAAATCAAAAGTTTGGACTTGCTCGAACTAGCCAACATCGCGGCGACCGCATCGGTGGTTTGGCCGGGCATTATACCACCCATCACCGGTATTTTATTCCTAAGCATCACCCTAATCGCCTCTTCAAACGTGGTAAGGGGTTTCTGTTCCGCGAGATTGCCGAGGGCCGCAATCAGCAGGCGGGCATTCAGGCGCGTGACATCTATGCCTATGATGTCGCAGAGGGTGCTTGAGGCTTTCAGTTTTCGTGCCACCTCGATGTACTTGCGCGAAGGCCCTCCTCCACCAGTGACGACGAGGATTTCATGCCTCTGCGACTTAAGCGCACGGAGCGTCTGAGCTATCTCTCGAATGCAGCCCACATCCGGCTCATCCGGCGCCAAGATCGAGCCACCGAAGCAAAATGTCACTCGCACTTTATCACCAAAGTAAGTTCGGCGCCATATTATTAACATTCGCGGTTGAAACTATGATGGGATACGAATGTCTGTCGATAGCAAGGCGCGTTACCAATTCAGGCGAATGCTCGAAGATTTGGCTGGCAAGCGCGGCCGAGGAACCGAGCTCATCTCGGTCTACATTACCCCAGATTTCGAACTCGCCAAAGTTATCCAACAGCTCCGGGATGAGCAGGGAACGGCAGCGAACATAAAATCGAAGACGACCCGAAAGAACGTGATAAGCGCTCTCGAGCGAATTGTCCAGTTCCTGCGCACCTATACCGACGTTCACAGGCGCCCCCCCTCAAATGGGATGGCCATATTTTGTGGAAACGTGGCTGGACGCGAGGACATCGCCGACATCAAGCTTTATTGGGTCGAGCCCCCCGAGCGGATAACTATCAGGATGTATCGCTGCGACCAAGAGTTCGTACTCGACCCGCTGCGAGAGATGCTCCAGGTCAAGGAGACCGTGGGGGTGCTCGTCATGGACCGGCGAGAGGCAACGCTCGCGACCCTACGTGGCAAACGCACCGAGATCGTGAGAAAGTTGACCTCCGGTGTCCCAGGAAAACACGGCAAAGGAGGCCAGTCTGCACGACGGTTCGAACGGTTGATAGAAATCGCTGCTCATGAGTACGCGAAAAGGGTTGCGGAGGCCGCCAACGAGATATTTTCGCAACTCCCAGATCTGCGGGCGGTCCTAGTCGGTGGGCCTGGGCCGACTAAAGACGAATTCCTGAAAAGTGAATTGTTGCAGGATAGAATCCAGAAGAAAATCGCCGGAGTGCTCGATACGGGCTACACCGATGAGCAAGGGGTAAAGGAGGTAGTCAACAAATCAGGTGAGATACTCGCCGACCTCGATATCCTGAAGGAAAAATCGCTCGTCCAACGCTTCATGGAGGAGCTCGTCGCGGGCAGAGGACTAGCGACGTATGGCGAGCGGGAAATCAGGCACTCCCTTGAGCTGGGGGCGGTCGAGCTATTGCTGATTTCAGAGGGGATACGGAAAAACCGCGTAACCGCCAAATGCCAAGCTTGTGGGCATGAGCTGCGGGAAACCGTCGAGGATGTTGAAAAATTCAAAAAACAGCTGCCTGCGCGAGAATGCCCGAGCTGCGGCGAAACCAGGTTGTCGCTAGTCGAGAGCAAGGATGTCGTGCAAGAGCTGCTGGAGCTAGCGGATAAGTTCGGTGCTGGCGCTGAGTTCATCTCGACCGAAACCGAAGAGGGCAAACAACTTCTCCTAGCTTTCAAGGGATTGGCAGCGCTCTTGAGGTTTAGACCTGCCGCGTAGAAGCATTCGTCACAGGGAGTGTTCGCGATGGAAATTGTGATTAAGGCGATTATAAAAAAGTGGGATGGCACTTTTTCAAAATCTAGTAAGGAAGTTTCGGCATGAATAAGACAAAAATTAGAAGACCTCGGCGGGCAAAAAGTTTCAAATGGTGGATCCCTAGGTTAGTATTTATCACTACTCTCTGTGGGTTCGTGGCTTGGATAGTTTGGGCTTACGTGTGTCAAAAGCAACTCGTTTGGATACCCGAAACTACTTTTTGGCATAAGATGAGCGTATGCATGGGCGAGAGCTGGTACATTCCTTTGATATTTGGGGCGATTGGTGCCATATCCTTCATATTACTCGAAAAGAGATATGGTGTGAAAAAAGTAAAATAATAGCTAAGATATATAACGCCAAAACTACTTTGAAAGGTAAATAGAACTTTATTAACCAAAAAATTAACATACCCTCTAGAACTGATGAAAGATGTTAGCTCTGTGGTGTGAGGATGAGGAAAATGAAGCGGAGGGTGAGGAAAAGCAGATCAACAGGAAAGAAGTCTGCCGAGGAAAAGCCGCGCCTAGTTGCAGATGCAATTATTGACGCGTTACCTGAAGAGACGACTAAAGTTATGGAAAGCATGATTGATGGAGTTACTATTACTGACCTGCAAGGTAGAATTACTTATGTTAACAAAGCAGCATCTTTGCAGTTAGGATATACAAAAAAGGAAACTATTGGAAAAACTCTTAGAGAATTATTCATAGTCGAACAAGATTTGCCGAAATTTTTAAAACAGTTCAAAGTGCTACTCTCAGGCAAACCAATACAAGCTGAAGAGTACTTGGTTAAACGAAAAGATGGAATGCAACTTGTGGCAAGTTTTACCCTCTCTGTTTTAAGAGATGCTAAAGGCAAACCAAAAACGATACTTGTTTTTCACAGAGACATCACCGAGCGCAAGCGGGCAGAAGAGGAGCGATTGAAAAGGGAGAGAGTCTTTAGAATGGGTGAAGAGATCACAGGGAGCATCGTTAAGAGATTTGGAGTTGGGATCACATCAGAGGAATTAGGTCTAAATGATATTTTGAGTCAGTTTAGCGAGTTAGCTGTTTATCCCTCACCCCTGAATTTATTCGATCTATTGGCCGCCGGAACATTCGTAGTCCTTAGACGGGAGGGAGTTGATGCAAGAAAGAAGGAGGTTCGTGAATTCTTGGCCCCCCTCATCCAAAGGACCCTAAAGGAGCTTTTTGTAATAGCAGAAGAGTTCAGAAGGGATATCCCGTCCGAATATAAAAATTTGGAGAAAGCACTCGGAAATTGTAAGTGCTCATAGATGTTTCAGATAGTGGAAAGATAATCAAAAGGTAAGTTTCAACGTGGGCACACAAATTTTTAGTGGGTTAAGTGCCCGCACGCCAGGATCTTAAATACTCAAGTTGCTCCTTCGTTGGCTTTTCAAGTTCCACACCAATCGACTTGAGCTTGAGTTCAGCCACCTTGCGATCAATCTCTGCCGGCACCTCGTACACCTTGGGCTCAAGCTCGCCAGCATGCTTAGCAATATATTCGACGCTTAGAGCCTGCAGAGCAAAGCTCATATCCATAATCTCCATTGGGTGCCCGAGCGAGCGTTTGCCAGCGAGATTCACTAAGCGCCCCTCAGCAAGCAGGTAAAGTCGCCTACCATCCTTTAGCTGAAACTCCTCAACATCCTCCAACACTTCACGCCTCTTCACGGCGAGTTTCCTGAGCGCCGGGATATCTATCTCAACGTTGAAATGTCCAGCGTTACACAAAATCGCGCCATCCTTCATCGCGCGCATATGCGCCTCACGAATAACTTTCAAGTTACCCGTCGTCGTTACGAAGATATCACCCGCACGAGCAGCCTTTGCCATCCCTGCAACTCTGAAGCCATCCATCGTCGCTTCAAGCGCCTTAATTGGATCGGTTTCGACAACGGTCACAATCGCCCCCAACCCTTTCGCGCGCGAAGAGATACCTCGGCCAACAAAACCGTAACCAACGACGACGATATTCTTGCCAGCGATAAGCGTGTTGGTGATGCCCATGATCGCTTGAAACGCGGATTCTGCTGTGCCGAAACGGTTGTCAAAAAAGCGCTTCGCGGGGGAGTCGTTGACCGCTATCACAGGGAACTTGAGCGCGCCATCCGCTGCCATCATCCGCAGCCTATTAACCCCTGTAGTCGTTTCCTCTGATGCACCCTGAATGCGTTTCAAAAGCGCGGTACGCTTTGCATGGACGAGCGAGATAAGGTCAGCCCCATCGTCCACGAGCACGTCAGGATTGATATCGAGCACGTGATTGAGGTTGGCGTAATATTCTCGCGAGGTTTCCCCCCGCCACGCGTAAACTTCAACGCCTTCATTCGCTAGAGCTGCAGCGACTTCATCGCGCGTCGAAAGTGGGTTGCAGCTCGTTATCGCCACCTTGGCCCCCGCCGCCACGAGAGTTCGGACGAGCACCGCAGTCTTGGCCTCAGTGTGCAGCGCCGCGCCGACTCTCATGCCCTTGAGCGGCTTCGTCTTTGAGAGTTCACGGCGAATTGCGGCCAGCACCGGCATGTGGCGCTCGGCCCAATTGATCATACGTTTGCCTCGGGGCGCGAGCTTGATGTCCTTAACTTTATAAGTCATTTTGCTGCCTCTTTTTGCGCAAGTAAATCATCTGCGACTTTCTGGGCCTCCTCCAAAACCTTATCCTCCTCGAGTGTTAGAACCCTTCGCCCCTGCATGATTACCTTACCGTCCACGATAACCGTATCGACATCGCTGCCGGTTGCGCTGTAGACCAAGTGAGATATGACGTTGTGGAGAGGCGTGAGATGCGGCTTCCGGAGATTAACTAGTGTTAAATCGGCTTTCTTCCCGACCTCAAGCGAGCCGAGATTTTCCCCCAACCCAAGTGCTCTCGCCCCATTAACCGTCGCCATTTCGAGCACCGATTGAGCGGGCATGACCGTAGGATCAAATTTATCAACTTTGTTGAGCAGCGCTGCAAATTTCATCTCATTGAACATGTCCAGCGCGTTGTTTGAGGCGGCTCCATCCGTGCCGAGTGCTACGGGTATGCCTGCTGCCAGCATTTCTGGTACGGGAGACACGCCACATGCAATCTTCATGTTACTCACTGGGTTATGCACAGGCTTGACTCCATGATCGTGCAAAATCCGAATCTCCTGCTCAGTCAATTGAACACAGTGTGCCGCTAGAACTTCAGGCCCGAGAAATCCAATCGCATCGAGATGTTCAACTGGACGCTTACCGTATTTTTTGATTATTTCTCCAACTTCCCATTTAGACTCGGCAATATGAGTATGAATTCCAACTTTGTATTTTTTTGCCAACTCTTTTACTTGCGCGAGGCACTCGGGTGAGCATGTGTATGAAGCATGAGGACCAAACATGGTTAAAATCCGACCATTTGCTATGCCATGACAAGTCTTAACCAACTTTTCACCTGCCCGAATCTCCGACTTCCGCTTCTTGGGGTCGCCATGCTCGATGATGCCGTAAGAGAGCACGCCACGGATACCAGCTTTTTCAACTGCCCGGGCAACATCCTCCATGAAAAAATATTGGTCAGCAAAGCAAGTCGTTCCAGATTTTATCATCTCTAAGCAACCGAGCAACGCACCAACGTAGCAGTCCTCGGCTCGGAGGTGCTTCTCGATTGGCCAAATTTTAGTTTTTAACCAAGGGTCGAGCTCCATATCGTCAGCAACACCTCGCAACAAAGTCATCGAGAGGTGGGTGTGGGCGTTGATGAGACCGGGAAGCACGGCTTTGCCCCGGGCATCAATCACCGTCTCCGCTCGCCCTTTGACTTCCTTACCAACTGAAACAATCTCGTCACCCTCAATCACCACCGAGCCCCGACCGAGCACATGGCGTTGAGGATCCATTGTGATGATGTGGCCGTCCTTGATTAAGACATCGGCCAAGCCATCGCCCCTAACGCTCAAGTTCCTTGGCAATCGTGCGTCCGAACTCGCGTGCCGCCGCTGGACCGTTCGCGGTTATGATGTTTCCGTCAACTTCGACTGGCTTTCCGGTGTAAGTGGCGCCTTTGCTTTCAATCTTTCTAACGTAATCACCGTCCCAAACCGTCGCACGTTTGCCTTTTAACATCCCGGCGTTAGCGAGGATCACCGGTGCGATGCAAATTGCACAAGTTTTTTTGCCCTTGCTGAACATTTGACTTGCTATTGAGAGCGCCTGCTTGTCGTTGAAATAAACTGACGAACCAGGTCCACCTACAAACACGATCGCATCGTAGTCGTCCATGCTTACCTGATCAAGCTTGAGATCCGGCGTTACCCTTGCACCGAGTAAACCCTTTATCATGCCCGTCTTGGTACTTGTAATAGTCGTTTCTACCCCAGCGCGCTCAAGCTCCTCCTTTGTGTGCAAGAGTTCCTCGTCTCTAAAGTTCTCAGGCGCAATTACCATCAAAACTCGCTTTCCACTCAAGGTTACACCCCCATCACTATGAGTATTGCATCTGGGTTTAATAAATTTGGGAAGGATCTAACCCCCAATCTCTCTTGCTAGGGCTTTTCCCATTTAACCCCAGTTATGTTCTTAACCCAAGCGACATTTAAATTATCACCACTCAAAGAAAGAGGGGAAAGGTATGGCGAAGTTCTACATCACCACGCCGATATACTACATCAACGCGGTGCCTCACATCGGGCACGCCTACACCACCATAGTTGCGGATGTGCTCGCTCGCTGGCACCGCCTGTTTAGAGATGATGTCTTCTTCCTAACGGGGCTGGACGAGAACTCCATCAAAACAGTTGAGGCGGCAAGAGAGCAGGGGTTCAAAGACATCCAAGCTTACGCGGACTCGATGGCGACGGCGTGGGTTGGCGCTTGGAAATTGCTTAACATAAGTTATGACGACTTCATCCGTACCACCCAAGAGCGCCACAAGCGGAACGTGCGCGAGTTGTTCAAGCGGATCAAGGAGCGCGGGGACATCTACAAAGGAGAATATGAGGGGCTTTACTGCGAGGGTTGCGAGGCCTACGTCGCGGAGGACGACCTCGTCGATGGGAAATGCCCCCTTCACCAAAGGAAGCCTAAGCTGCTCAAAGAAGAGAACTATTTTTTCAAACTTTCAAAGTACCGGAATCAGATTCTAAAACACCTCCAGAGTAACCCCCGATTCATCCAACCGGAGACGCGGAAGAATGAGGTACTCAGCTTCCTCAAAAGCGGCCTCAAAGACATCAGCGTCTCCCGCCCAGAGCTGGAGTGGGGGATAAAAGTTCCGGGTGACCCAAAGCAGACGATCTGGGTCTGGCTTGACGCTCTCGTAAACTACATGTTGCCGCGAGACTACTGGCCAGCCGACGCCCATATCATCGCGAAAGACATCCTGCGCTTTCACTGTGTTGTGTGGCCCGGGATGCTGCTTTCGGTCGGCTACGATTTGCCTGAACAAATCTTTGCGCACGGATTCCTTACAGTCGAGGGACAAAAAATCAGCAAATCGCTCGGCAACGTCATCGATCCGTCTTACCTCATCGAGAAGTACTCCGCCGACGTGATACGCTATTTTCTGATCCGAGAGGTGTCATTCGGCCAAGACGGTAATTTCTCTGAGGAGAGCTTGCGCACGAGGTTAAACGACGAACTCGCGGATGTGCTCGGAAATTTTGTCCATCGGGTGCTCACCTTCACCCGAGATCGCTTCGAATGCATGGTGCCGAATGGAAAAATCGACAAAAAACTCGAAGCTGAGGTTAGCGAACGAATAGGGAAAGTGAAAAAACTGTTGGAGGGACTAAAGGTGACCCAAGCACTCGATGAGATAATGGTTATCGCTGGACGCGGGAACGAGTATTTTCAGTCCCATAAACCTTGGAAGACGATAAAGAGCGACCCCCAGAAAGCGGCTGACTGCCTCCTCAATTGCGCAAACCTCGTGAAGGTGCTGTGCATTGCTCTCTCGCCGTTCATGCCCTCGACTTGCGACAAGCTCGCCAAGCAGCTAAATGTTGAGGTAGGTAGTTGGGAACAGGCAAAGAAATTCGACATCGAGCCGGGGCACCAGGTAGGAAAGCCATCAATCCTCTTCACGAAGGTCCAAACCGACAACCCATCCAAACCCCTGAAACTACGGGCCTCAATCAAGGATTTCGAAAAGCTCGACATCCGAATCGGTAGGGTAACAAAGGCAGAAAAAATTCCCGGCTCGAAGAAACTCCTGAAACTTGAGCTGGAACTCGCTGGAAAACGGCGCACAATCGTGGCGGGAATTGCTGAGCACTACCCATCGGAGAAGCTCATCGGCAAGCAAGTCGCAATCGTCACCAACCTCGAGCCGGTGAAGCTGATGGGCGTGAAATCTGAAGGGATGCTCTTGGCCGCCAAGGATGAGGGAAAAATCTCCATCTTGACCGCCGACAAACCAGTCAAGCCGGGCGCCAAGGTGAAGTAGTTGCTCCGCATCGATATGCACGTGCACACTTCGCACTCTTACGATGGGCTCTGTTCCGTGGAAGATGCCGTGAAAGCAGCAAAGGCGAAGGGATTGAACGGCATCGCAATCACCGATCACAACACCATCAGTGGACATCATGAGGCAAAGAAATTCTCCAAACGCGGTTTCGTAATCATTCCGGGCGTGGAGATTTCGAGCGCTGACGGCCATATCCTTGGGCTCGGCGTCAACGAACTCGTGCCGCGAGAGCTATCAGCCAGAGAAACTGTCAAACGAATAAAAGAGCAGGGGGGTATCGCCATCGCCGCCCATCCATTTGCGCTTGGGCGGAAGTTAAACCTAGTTTACAGAGCGAAGTTTGATGCGATCGAGGCATTCAACTCCCGCACCTTCTTTTTCAGCAACCCTCTCGCGCGAAGATTCGCCGAGCGAAATCGATTCCCCATGACCGCGGGCTCTGATGCCCATCGCTGCGACGAGATAGGCCTAGCCAGTACAACTTTAAACTGCAAGTCAAACGTCGATTCAATCTTAGAACAAATTAAAAGGGGAGAGACATCGATTTCGGGACGGACTCTCCCCCTATTAAGTTTCCTATGGAGGGTCTTCCAGAGGATCCCCCACAAGAGATATGAGCGATAGGCGAGAGCGGCCCCGAAAGGCCGCCCCGCCTGACACCCCATTTGGAGGCTGGACTGAGGAGGTGGGGTGACCGTGAGTTGAGCTCACCTCTTTCCTTTCGAATATTTCATCAGACCTTGAAATCCTCCGATGTTGGTCATCACCCAATCGTGAATCATCTTGCGGACGACCTCGCTGCGGTTGCTACCGTAGCCTGTGCCAATGAGGTCGTCTATAACCTTGAGGTAAATACCGTCGACGAAAACTCGCACTTCGGCTTTTTTTTGGACCATCATTCAGCCTCCTCTTACCATCCAGCTACAATCCATCTATAATCCAGCTGATATTTAAGGGTTTCGATGGGGGGTTCTGTAAACTTGTCGGGGTTGTTATCCTCAGTTGCCCTATTTTTTGGGCCTAGAAAATTTTGTAATTTAATTAGATCGTGGAGCACCGTCTAAATCTTGTCAAGCAGATTGGATTATTTGTGTAAAGTCGATTGGGAGAGCTTGCATATAAGTGATTAAGTTTTCATTTGAGTCGCTATTTTATTTCCAAACTCCTTGCATTTAGGGAGCTCTCCCTCTAGAATCGGGCCCTTCATCCCTTGAACTTTTATTGATAACCCGGGGGCCACCAGTTTCAATCCTGGAACCTTTTCGTTTATTTTCTTCTCCATTTTCTTCGCCGCTTTTTCGAAGTTTCCCCTCATATATGTATCAAA
>CAZESD010000016.1:0-17738 GCA_964514945.1 Hadarchaeota archaeon (SeqCode) | reverse complement strand
AAAAACGGCTTGGCGAGGTAAACGTCAAATGTTTCTCTCACTACATCAGGCAGGTGGGCATTGAAGCCGACGAAGAGCATCGCTGTTATGAGCGCTATGGTCGCCGGGAAGACCAGTACGTTTTTTAGCACGAAGCGCGGACTTACGCGTCGCTTGCTGGAGGACGATGCGAGCGCCACCCCAAGGACCAAGTGCGGGATCCCTATCGCTACCGCGTAGAGACTCGCGGGCCCCAAACCCCCGATTCCAACCATGGCATAAACGAGGGGCAAGCCGAGGTGGGTGACGTTCATGAACGCGGAGTTCAAGGTGACTGCAATGGTTGTTTTTCGGTTGTAGCGCCTGAGAGCCGAGATTCCCACCGCCAACACGAAGCAAACGCCTAACCCTATGAAAGCAAAAACTGCGGCGCTGCTGAATCCTAGGATAGCACGTAGAGTGTAGCGCGCTATCGAGACGAAGACCACGGTGGGGAGCATCACCCAGATGATGAGTACATTGAGGTAGTGAAATGCCGGCTTAGCGAGCAACCCTAAAATTTTGACACGCCCTGCGATGACCCTTGCAATAACCCCAACAATGATGAGTCCCAACGCGTAGAGGGCAGGTACTAGGTAATCTCCGGGCATGGATTCACCAGCTAGTTACTCACTTGGTTTGATCTCCTCCAAAGATTGTTCGATCATCTCCGGTTCGACATCGCGAGGGCATCGTGGAGTCTCGCTCGATGGACACTATCGCCTTCGGCACCCAGCAGTACCATTACTACCTTCAATTTTTTTATTTCTTCCACCCCATCACCTTCCTAATTTCGTCGCGCTTTGCCAATCGGTTTTTAGGTTGATAAATTTTTTTGTTGCTTTCCCTTTACTAAAAAATATACTTTAAAATATAGATAAACTTAAATAGATATGAAATAGTATACATTTAAGGGGAGAGGGCGACATGGATAAGAAAGTAAAGAGAAGCGTAGAAAACTTTTTTTTACAAGAAAAGCCAGTAAAAGCCTTAATTTTATTAAAAAGAGAGAATAAACCGCTTTATACAGCGATAATCTCGAAAGAAATCAATTGCACGTATGCTCACACTTTAAATGTGCTGGCAGAGTTGGAAAAGCTCAAATTGGTCAGTTTTAAGGAAACGGGCCGAATTAAACTGGTGAATTTGACAGAACTCGGTGAAGAAACTGCCGTAGTTCTAGAAAACTTCATCGATCTACTCAGGCTTGGGGAGGCAGAAGCGGAAGTCAATCAGATTTACGAACGGGAGGTCAAAGGTCGCTTGAGGGAAGAAATGAACAAAAAGACGATATCTAAACAATTAGAAAAACATAAGGAGAATTTAAAGCGACTAGCAGAAGGGCGCCCCCAAAATGTTTTGCTTTTCGCAAAAAAACTCTTAAAAAAAGTGGACGAGGTTGCCGCCGAGGCGCTCGGATACCCGCCGAGGTAAAATCTCTATTAAAAAAGGCCAAATTCCTCTTGCAGAGTAATTACCCGAAAGCAGGGATCTTCTTCCTTCGGATTTCGTGCTCAGTCCATCCCCCTCGAGTGGGCCAGTTACCTTTTATAAAGTAATGCGGTAGAATTAAAAATCGGCGGTGGCGAGGCTAGATAACTTTTGATGAGTTATTAAGTTACCCAAGATAAGGTTTAAATACCAGAATTACTCATTAAAAAGTGAAAATTACTTTGCAAAGGTGATTGTCTGGAAGAAAGAGGAGTAGCGGATAGACTTTTGGCGTTAGCATATGGCAACCACCCGAAAAGCGCCTCATTGAAACCCGAGGCGTTGAAAGTGTTGAGAACGTTGAGAGAGCAGGGCACTATGAGTATCGATCAGTTGATGGGGGTGCTGGGCTTGGATCAGAATTCCTCGGCCGGCCGCAAGCACTTCTACATTTTGATGAGGCCCCTGCGGGAAACCGGGATGATTTCTACGAGAAGGGGCGGGGGCAAGACAAGCTACTATTTAAGTTATGACGGCTTCAATCAATTCCTAAGGGAAATAAGGAAGGAAGCTGAATATTGGCTCACGCCCGAGGAGCCAAGAGAACGGGTGTGATGATAAAGGAGAGTTGGACTTGGCCAAGAAAACTGGAAAAACGCTCGTGAAGATGAGGCAACAAATGCGTGCTGCGAAGCTAGCGAGGTACAAGCGAGAGTTAGTTGAAGCTGGAGTGGATCTAGGCCTGCCTAAGCCGTCCATGCAAGCACGGAAGGAAAAGGATGAAGAACTAAAGAAGCTGTACGTGGAGCTTCTCTCGAAGTCGGGAGAAAGTGAACGGGAAAAATCGGCTGAACAACCTTTAACCCAAGAACAACAGGAGAAAGAGCCGTCACAGGAAGGGAAAGAACCTAAAACCCCCGCCAAGAAACCCACTGAAGAATCAGAACAAGGTGACTAATCATAGAGATGAAGAAACGCCAAAAGAGTTTGGTCGTCTAGCGTGCATGCTTGGAAAAAAGTTCCGTCTAGTTTTTATTCATCCGCGGGAGTACTCTACATGATTACAAAATAGTTTGGATCAGATTTGAATTAAAAAGGAGGTAAGCAAATGGCTGAACGAATTTGTAATTTGGAGAAGAATAAGGCGCGATGCAATTGTACATATGAACCTTGCCCACGAAAAGGCATCTGTTGTGAGTGTATTCAATATCACTGGCGGATGCGAGAACTACCCGCCTGTTTCTTCCCAAAAGATGTAGAGCGGACCTATGATCGTTCACTGGAGCGATTTATTGAGTGCTCCAAATAGTTCCCTATCGAATCTCAGAATAGCAGCAAGTGTCAGAGGTATGAAGGTCAGAGTTCTCAGGTCGAAAGGTTTGCTTTTTATGTTCTTGTAATCACCATTGTAGTTTGGCGCTTCAGGAGAGTACTTCCCGTCGAATTTTTGGTATCCGTTCGCCGCCGCTAGTCAAATTAATTAAATTTGCGTTAAATTCTCCAGCCAACCACGTGAGTAACTCTTTGCATATCTCGAGCTTAATGAGTTTTCGTTTGATGTCTTTATCGCCTGAGTGCCGTCCGATTTTCGTGCCGAGGTCCATGCCAGCGAGGTAGATCTTGCTGGCTCCCAACTCATGCGCCATAAAGGCAGCACGATCGCCGTCAGTAAATCCTCCGAAATTGAAGAGTTTGCCGAAAGGCTCGACCTGCGTGGTGCCGATTATCCGCTCCTTTAATTTGGGGATGATCTTACGCACCTGTGCAACATTGTCGCCGTGAGCATGCATGACCAACCAAGAGCCTCGCCTCCAAGCCTCAAGCTGGTCATCGACTGCGCCGTCCAAGTCAGTGGCAATGACTTCGGGGTTGCGATATTTGAGCACGGCTGAGGTCGCGCCATCCGCAGCGATCAGGACCTTGTTCAAATAGCTGGCCTGTTCAAGTTTCTTGAGATCGGCGTCGAGAGATGGACCAGCCCCGAAGACGACACACTCGTGCCCACGAATTATGTTAGTCAGCTTCTGAATATCTGGTGGGGGCAGAAATCCGTCAAGTACCTTGGCGGCATCCTCATCCGCCCCCTGGTCCAGTTTCAGCCTCTTCACGATTTGGCCGTACCAAGATTTCCAAATTTCCCAACGCATGTTCTCAGCCCACGACTTCCAATATGACTTCTTCTCCTCGATGGTTGTAAGCTTTCCAAGAGCGCTCATCGTATGGGAAAGTCGTGATGATGTGTATGTATCCGAACTTCGCGAACATCGCCAGGTCCTCCTCAGAAGGCGAGGCATTTGTAGAGGGGTGACTGTGCACGGTGCCGCAGGCGCTTGGGTCGATCGGGAGCATGCGGAGCCTGAGTATTGCTGATTTGTCAGACGAAAGAGTCCCAGGGAGTATGAGCACCTCCTTGACTACATCTCCAGCGGCACGCAACACCCCTGCGAATTCATTAGGGTAACTGGAGCGAGAGGTCCCTAGAATGAACCTCAATGTTTCCCTGTCTATGCGAGAAATTCGTGTCATCCAGTCAGCACTCACAACAGGCCGTACGTACTTTCATATCCCGCGAGCGCATCAATCCAGGTCTGTTCTTGCTGCTGGTATATATCGTAGGGAACATTATCAAAGTAACCCCATGTTGCGTCCGCGAATGTCCACCCCGCGTCTGGCAGATATACTTGGGCCCAAGCATGCGACCCAATTGTTCTACCATCAAGTGTCGTGCCTTTCGTGAAGGGTTCCAAGCCTGTGGGGGGGCTCCACTCACCGGTGGTAACGATCCATCCCCCCATTCGCTTCACAGGCATCTCGGCCGTTCGGAGCAATGCGAGATAAGCGTTAGTGTAGTCCCTGCATTGCCCCTTCCTGTCTGTTAGCACTCGTTCAGAGTTGGGTGGAGAAGTGATAAACGTGTAAGTGATGTTGGCATGGAGCCAATCAGAGAGAGCGTTGGCGTATGCCCTGTTGTTATAATCGGGCTGATAAACATTATCCAGCACCTCATTCACCATTTGGGTACCTGTGATCACATAGTTGTCGGGAAGCAGAAAGTACGCGTAGTTTGCGGGCACCGAGGTGTTTCCCCACGACAGCTGACCTGAAGGTGAAGGCACCAACATAATCGAGCCCGGCAATGTCCCGCTATCCTCATAGGCGGACAAGATTCTGGTGAAAGTCAACAGAGCGTCTCTAAATCTGATTTGCCCTCGCGGAGTGGTAATTACGCCAGGCGCTATTTTAGTGAATTCCATGTTGTCGCGGACTTGTCGCGCTAGGCTGACGTATTTAGTCTGGAATAGCAACCCCAAAAAGGCCTCCAGCTCGCCATCCTCTTTGCTTGGGCCAGTGATAGGAATTGTTGGCTGTGAGATAGAAAATTGGCTTCCTTGATTCAAGTTAACAATGGCATCAGCGGTGTAATACAACAGTTGGGCAGGGGAGAAGGAATACTCCGACTGTCCGATAAATATCGAATATTGCTCATCAAGCTCTCGCCCATACTTTAGATCTAGGCGGAGGTGCCCGAGAGAGCTAATGAATGACCAACCGTCCGTCGGGAAAGCGCCGTCATATTCTATTGTTTGAAATTGGATATTTTCAAGCAGTTGTTCAGCGGTCAACGTTATCTCATTCTTAGTTGAGAACAGGTCTTGGCCGTTTTCAATAATAGCGGGTCTCCCATCTATTTGTTCGGTGTAAAAAGAGGCCTTCCCGTAAGATTCGCCACCATAATCAAACATATACGAGGTGTTGATTTGTGGACTAACAACGTTTTCTGCGCCCTCTGGCAAGACGACGATGGTTTTTGTGTAGAAGTAAGAGTGGACATTTTTAGAGATATTTTGGTATACTATCCAAGAGGAATAGAGGTCGGCTATTATGTCTTGAGCAACGCTCTGATTGTCAACCCAGTCAAAAGATATTATCCAGTAGTTTTCTCTTCTCCGGGCAATATCAGGTGTTTTCCACGTCATAGTGATTTTGAAGTTCTCTTCTAAAGTGAGTCCAGTTATCGCGCAGTTAATATTTTTTACATCTAATCCAAATTGAGCCCAGCCGCTCCTGATGGACTCTGAATAAGATTGTTCAATAACACGTGTACCAATCTGTATTACCGCGATTTTCAGAGCATCAGCTAATTTTGAGGGTGGCAGTTGCGCTGTAAATTGGCACGTAGCGTCCCCTTGTTCATCGACATAAATGTATGTTTCATGGACTTCCTCAAATTTTTCGAAACCCTCGTCCCGTCCTTCTGGCAAACCCAAATATAGGAAAGCGACGGACAGGGACGCTATTAGAACGATTGATATGGCGGCCAAGATGAATTTCCTATTTAGCATCAACTTATTGCCTTCCGCAAAGAATTATTTTTCAAATCGTTTCTAACTTTTTGAGTTGCTTTAACCATAGCTTTAAGCTTGTTCACGGTTTCTTCTCTTGTTCGTGTCTTGAATCCACAGTCCGGGTCGATCCAGAGCTGCTCGGGTTTCAAAACCTCAAGGGCCCGCCGAATGCGTTGCTCCACCGTTGCCGTGTTTTCAACTATATGCGAATGTACGTCTACCACACCGAACGAGAGATCCTTGGTGAAGGGATGCTCACGGAACAGCTCTACCAAGTCAAACTCGGAGTTCGACATCTCGAGGTCGAAGTTGTCAACAGGAAGTTCCAGCATCTCTGGGTAGATGAATTCAAATGCTCCATAGCAGATGTGGTTGATGAAATAGGCATCAACACCTTTTGTGACCACCTGCATCGCTTCAATCGCGAACTCCGGTAGCTCCTCTGGGCGGGCCGAGATCGCTGGCTCATCAACCTGGATTATCTTCGCTCCTGCCTTCGCCAGTGCTTTGACCTCCTCGTGTAAAGCTTTCGCCAGCGCCAAGCAGGCTTCTCGGCGACTTGGGTAGTACTCGTTGAACGACCAGTCCATCATCGTGTAAGGCCCAGTGACCATTCCCTTGACAGGTTTGCTTGTCAGTCCTTGGGTAAATCGCCACCAATCCACGGTGATCGGCTCCCGCCACTTTACCTCGCCCGTGATGATCGGTTTTCGGTAGTAGCGGTTGCCATAGCTCCTAACGAGCCCGCTTATCTTGAAGCCATCTAAGTTGTTCGCGAAGTACGTTGCCATGTCGCCTCGGTACAGCTCCCCGTCAACCAACACGTCCAATCCTACCTTTTCCTGGAACTCCATCCACTCGCGCGTGACCCGCTCCTCAAGCTTTTTGAGTTCTGCAGCGGCCAATTTCTTGTCAGCGAATTTTCGTCTGGCCTCGAGCAAATAAGGTGGCTTAGGAAAACTCCCAACGCTCGTGGTCGGCAAGAGGGGCAGCTTCAGGCCAAGGCGTTCCAACTTCTCTCGCATTATATCAGCTTCCTTGCTTTTTCGGCAATTGACACCATGTTTTGAAGTTTCTTGAAGGCGATCACCCGGGGCAAGTAGTCCCCCAACCCGCATGAAGGATTGAGATAAACACGCTCACTTTTGACGGCTGGCAGAATTAACTTCAGAACATCTATTACTTCATTTTCTCTCTCAAGTCTAGTGTTCCGTCCGTCGATGAGCCCCACCCCAAGTTCCTTTTCGCAGCCAAAACTGGCAATCGCTTCAGGCAGCTTCGGGCTGTATGTACAGTCGAGGCCGAGCACGTCCACCGGGAGTTTAAGGAGTTTTTGATAAAGGGGCACCACATCACCAAAATACGTGTAGAGAGCAACTCTTGATTTTCCTTTTTCAGCCACGACTTTCTGGACAGCTTTTTCGAAAACTTGGAAATCGGCCGGGTTTTTCAGGATAGCGGGTTCATCAATCTGGATGAGTTCGGCCCCTGCCTCAGCGAGTTCTCGAACTTCTTGAGAGATCACCGAAGCGAATTCATCCACGAGCGGCTGGAACCCATCGCCGCGACGGTTGATAGACAGCCTCGCAAGTGTATATGGTCCTGTCACCACGGGCTTCACGGATTTTGAAATCCCTCTTGCGAAAGTAAATTCACGTTTTAAAATAGATTCACGCCTCACAAGCTTACCCCTGATGACCGGCTGACGGAAGTAAAAGTTCGTGTCGAAAAACCTGAGTAAACCGTTGATTTCGCAACCTTCCAATTTTCTTGCAAAGTGGGAAATGGGATCGTACCATCGCACTTGTCCGTCAGTTACCACATCCAGCCCGGCTCGCACTTGCTCCTCGATAACCTCCCGCGTTACTTCATCCTGCACTCGCTCGAATTCTTCATCGGAAATCTCCCCGCGCTCATGCTGCGCGTAGGCTTGCCGATGCTGCTGCTGTTCTGGACGATCACCTATTCGGGGATAGCTGCCAGTACTCGCACTTAGGAGTTCCATCTGAATCCCATCGAATATTTACTCGAAAGTTAAATAGTTCTTATTCATACCTTCTTAAGTTTCTGCTTACGTTCTTCTATTGTAGCTGGTTGATGTCCTCACAAGAACTATAATGTCTTCTTTGAGTTTCAAGGAAATTGGACTTTTTAATGCGTTAACCAGTTAACTGTTTTATAAGAAGAGCATGATCAAAAATATTTGGTAGTGAAGGTTCTGCGATTAGTTAAGGGCAAAAATTAGGTACCAGAAGGTCGCTTCTGTCCTCCAAACCGCCCGTCAAGCGGCGGGATATGGGTTTAGAAATCTCTTGCTCTATAGAACAACTTCGCCAACCCTTTCAAGCTCGGCTTCAAGCCAAGCTGGTTCAAAATACGTTTCCACCGTGCTGAGGGCGTAGCTCCTCAATGAGATTCCTCAGTCCCAAAGTGAAAGCGAAATCGGGACCCTCGAGCAGTTGGAGCCGATTTTTTTTGGATGTTTCCTCCATTTTTTTCCTCTATTAGATAGGGGGTATTTATCCGTGGGCGTGCAAAGAAACCGCTGGTGGTGGGGCTGTTTCACCTCTTGGTGTGGCTGCTGATACTCTATGCGCTCTGTCGCAAGTACAAGTGGAAAGTACTGGTGCCCCCCTTGGTGCTGTTGCTGTTCATTCTGCTGATCGGGTATGCGTAATATAGTCTAGTAGTGGATCGGTTTTAAACCCGCAGCAAGAAAATTTTCTTCAGTTCCAAAGTGAAAGCGAAATCGGGCCCCTCGAGCGCCCAGCTCCAACCGTACGGCCACCAATATTCCCCATCTGGGGTTTCTACAAAATGTGGATTTTTCATCACCCTCCCCCACCCGTGCTCAAAATTCCCGAAAATGAAGTAAAGCCCGTCGCATTCCAGTTTCCACCCTTCTGGGACGTATTCGCCCCTGATCTCGACTTCTTGGACTCCGTGAAGCCCTAGATACGCATAAGTTTTTGTCAGCTTTTCCTCCTCAAACTCTTCCTTAGAGATTAACCCCTCGATTGCAGCGTACATATGGTTTAAAACTCCGTTACACGCCGCGATGATTTTTTCTCCTTCCTCAGAAACTGGATCTACGTTCAGCTCAGAGCCATCTGCGTAATGAACATAAATTGACTTGACATTTTCATCTGTCAACGGCCCCTCTTGTTTCCCCCCAAGTGAGAAGAGAACGAAGCTAGCCGCGATGATAATAGTTAAAGTCCCAATCACGACCTTTCGGTTCACAGAATCACCTACACTTCAATAACACTTTTTACATGATAAATATTTGGATCTTTTTCAAAATGCGGATTACTCTATAAGTGACAGTCCAGTTTCGTGGTAATACATCCACTTCCCATTGTAAAAGACTACCCTGCCGTTGTAGCCGGAAGTCCTCAGCCTGCAGAGAGATGAGATGCTCTCGATGTCAGAATCTGTTATCCCAGAAATCACCCCGTTATCCCTCAGCCAAGTCAATTCGACCCTCATGGCCTCCCCCCAATCAAACGCTTCAGGATCGATGTCGACGGTCGGGAAACTGAGCAGCTCTTCTTCATATATCCAAGTCTCCACACTCGCACGCTCCCAGACATCACTGCTTATCCCGTGAGCTTCTAAGATCGTCTTTAGCTCGTTCTCCAGCTCGGTAGTTAGAGAATTCTCGAAGTTTATGAGAGCGCGGAACGTCCCCGGGTGAAGAGGTCCATTCTCCTTGTGGCCCTCCCAACATACTATTGTCCAGACCTTGTTGATTTCCCACCCGGGTGCGATTTCTATTTCGCCCTTAGTCCAGATGCTCATTATGCCGTCATATTGATAATAAGTGGATGTCCGTGGATCGTAATAGCCAGTCTCAAATGAACCTTCATAGCCGAGTGCTCTAAGGATGTTTTCGTCCGGCTCCTCTGGCAGGTTGTCAAACTCCACTATTACCTCCACTTCTGGCCGGGTATGGTGTTTGGACGGAATCTTCAATCCGACAGAAAGTAGATAAGGTGAGTAAGAGTCGCCGTGGCCGTAGTAAAACCTAGTTTTGGTCAGGACGACGGAGACATCTGGGTTATAGTGACTTCTGTAGGTTATTGATTCCTCTCCTATGACATTCTCTATTTTCATTATCTCGGAAAGGTTGTATCTCATTCCCGATTTGCTGAGCGCGACCTCAGTTGTGAATGGATCTCCCCCAAACCAAGGATCAAACCCCTCGGAAGGAGTCAGATTTTCCCAAATTTCGTCGCCATGCGGAGGATAAAAAACAGTACCCCCCCTTGAGAGGACAATAACTGCCACCAGAGAAAGAATCACCAAAATCGAAATCAAGATTCCTAGAGGTCTCACTTAAATCTCCCTTAATGACTACCGAAGAAAATATGGGCAATCTTCTCTTATTAATTTAACCACAAAATAAAGATTTCTGCAAGCCAATCTCACTTTTTGAAATTAAATCTTGTAAAGATAAATGGTGTTGATAGGTTGAAATCGATAATTTTTTAATGACATGGTGTCCCGTCTAAGTGGGATTAAAGTTGAAGGTCGGTAAAAAATTCGCGCCCCACCCGAACTTGAAAAAAATCTACTACACTTACCTTGCTATCATAGCGGCTCCGTCACTCATTGCGACCCTGCTACCGATCTGGGCTGTATACACCTTTGCCCCCGATGTGTGGCAAAAGGGTTGGGCTATTTTCATACCACTTTTCATACCACTAATTATAGTGCTGGTGAGTTTGAGTTTCGTAGCTTACTGGATTTCAAAGTATTATGGATCGATTTCCTATTCGCTCAAGGAAGATGAGGTGATGGTGGAGAGGGGAGTCTGGTGGAAGATGAGGCATGTTGTCCCCTACGCGCGCGTGATGTCGGTCGATATCGTCCAAGGGCCGATTTCTAGACGCTTTGGTGTTGGCTCCGTGCAGGTGCATACAGCCGGCTATACCGGCAGGAGGGGCGGAACTGCGGGCCCCGGCGCTAGGGGTGCCGAGGCAGCCATCTGGGGCGTGCCCAATTTTGTGGAGATAAGGGATGCAATAATCGGGCTCGTGAGGGGAAGACCCCTTTTTGGAATGCCTAGGGTTGCGGCTCCTGACATAGGCTCGGAGATGCTGAAAGAGCTGAAGAAGATAAGAAAAGCTGTTGAGAAGTAATTAGAAGCGATGACGATCGGAAAAGGCAGCAGACTTGGGAAGGTGATCCTGTTCAACGAGCACTTCATCGATGGATAAGTCGCTGAATATTTTCGGCGACTTCTTTAAGAGACCATGGAAGGGGTCTTAAATCGGATCAGAGAGGCCATTAGGCAGCGCTGAGAGCCCCTTTATAAGCCTTATAAATTACTTTCACCGACTTCTCTCCCCAAAAGTCGCTAAAAAAGTGAGTGTAAGCCACGACTGGGGGCACTGATGAGAAAGAGGTTTCCTTTATCAGAAAAAGATCTCTACGGGCTTTATTGGTCGAAGAGGCTATCAACATATGAGATAGCAAAACTGACAGGCTTTTCCCAAAGCGCTATCCATTACTGGATGAAAAAGTATAGAATCAAAGGAAGAAGAAGTGGTGAGAGCCATTGCAAGCGCGTGAATCTCAATTTTTCATCTACACTTGCTTATATTCTCGGGGTTTGCTACGGTGATGGAAGTGTACATAGAGTGTGGAGTAGGCACTTGGGTAGATATCGCTACGAAGTTTCGCTTGATGTAAGGAATAAAAAATTTGCTGAATCCTTCAAGAAAGCGCTTGAAGAACATGGATTCAAAGTACGATTGTATCTCTATAATGGATGGTCGTACCTATTTGCGAATTCGAAGACATTCTATGAATATTTCCACACATTAACCATAAACGATTTGAAATATATGTTAGAAAATGACGGGTCAGCGAAAGCCTTCATTCGTGGCTTCTACGAAAGCGAGGGGAGTTATTGCTTGTGCTATCAAAAGAAATGGAACACCTTCGAAAAAATTCTCGGTATTTATAATACCAATCTCGGACTACTGAAACTGATTCGAGAATGCTTCAAAAAATGGGGGTTAGAGTTTCATATCTATGCGCGGCCCCAGATAGGAACATGGCGTCGTGTGTACGCGCTTCAAACAGCACGTGAAAAACAAATAGACCACTTTTTAAGGTTAATAAAGCCAAGCATAAAATATAAACCTTCGAGTAAACGGTTAGGTCTTAGGTGAGTTGAAAATGGGTTTTGGAAGTGGATTCGGAAAAGTAATACTCTTTAACGAACATTTTGTGGTTTTTCAGGTGCCCTCGATCGTTTCGGCAATCGACAAGGTGACCACGGCCACCGTCGAGCGCGGGGAGGGCTTTGGCTGGACCTTGGAAGATGGTAGGCAAGCCACCCCAGGGTACAAAGAGGAGAAGCTCGAACAACAGAAGGAATCAATCAACCGAATCTTAAAAGCCGCAGGGATAGACCCCACCAAAAATCCGATCAAGATTATCTTCGGCGGAGATTTAGTTGCGGCGAGCGGAATAGGGGCCAGCGCCGCCTCATGCACCGCGCTCGCCCGGGCTCTTTCAGATGAATTCAACTTGGGGCTCTCAGATGAGCGGATAAATGAGCTAGCCTACGAGGGCGAGAAGGGATATCATGGAACCCCATCGGGAATCGACAACACCGCGGCGACCTATGGGGGATTAATCTGGTTTGTGCGAGGGGAGCCGAATGTGATGGAAAGGATAAAAATCAAGCGTCCAGTCGAAGTGGTGATGGGAAACACTGGGCTAGTCGCTAACACGAAAGCGGCGGTCGCAGGGGTTCGCGAGCGAAAGGAAAAATATCCGAAAAAATATGGCAAAATATTTAAAGAAGCGGAGGGGTTGGCATACGAAGCTCGGAAAGCACTTGAGAGTTATAATTTGGAGGCGGTTGGGAAATTGATGGATGAGAATCACAAGCAGCTGCAGGCGATCGAAATCTCATACAAGGAGCTCGACTTTTTGGTTGATTTGGCGCGGAAGCAAGGCGCCCTCGGGGCAAAAATGACCGGAGGGGGCCTCGGGGGGAACATGGTCGCGCTTACCCCGGGAAAAGAATTACAGGAGAAGGTAGCGCGAGCGATTGAAGAGGAGGGCTTCGAGGCCCTGAGGACGAGGATAGGGTGATTTCGTGAACTTGCGAGAATTTATTGATATTTTAAATGAGAAGGGGCTTTTGGTGGAAATTGAGAAGCCCGTGGATATCAAATACGAGATGGCAACTTTAATGAAAATGCTTGATGGGAAGCCGATCCTTTTCAAGCAGGTTAAGAATTTCTCGATGCCCGTGATAGCGAACATTTGCTCCTCAAGAGAGTTGATCGCGCTGGGGTTGGGCATCAAGGAGAACGAAATCATAAATAAGCTGGCAGAAGCCATTGAGGACCCGAAAGAGCCGAAGATTGTAAAGGCGGAAGGTTTCAAAGAGGTCGAGGCAGATCTCACGAAGTTTCCGATACTGATCCACTACGTCTTCGACGGAGGACCTTACATCTCCTCAGGCATAGTTATCGCAAACGACCCCGAGCTCGGCCTCAATGCCTCGTATCATAGGATGATGGTCATAGAAAAAGACAAAATCGTGATAAGAATATTGCCAAGACATTTTGATGAATTCCTAAAGCGGGGGGACCGAGAATTCGCGATTTGCATAGGAAATTCCATGCCGGTTCTAGTAGCCTCTGCGGTTTCGGCAGAACTCGGAAAGAGTGAGCTAGGCATCGCGAATGCCCTAGCGGAAACGAATTTAATCGAGCTTGCGGGCCATAAGGTTCCTGAATCTGAAATAATCATGATTGCCGAAATGACGGGTGAGGAGCACGACGAGGGGCCTTTCCTTGACCTGACCGAGACTCCTGATATCGTGCGCAAGCAGCGGGTGGCGCGGATTAAGCAAATATTCACGAAAGAGGACCCGCTCTACTACGCTCTGCTCCCTGGGGCCCTCGAGCACAGAATTCTGATGGGCATGCCACGCGAGCCTACGATATTTAGAGAGGTCAGCAAGGTTTGCGAGTGCAAGGACGTCTCGGTGACTCCTGGGGGCTGCTCTTGGTTGCACGCGGTCGTGAGTATCAAAAAGAAGAGCCCAGACGACGGGCGGAAGGCAATAGAGGCCGCGTTCAAGGGGCACAAGTCGCTGAAGCATGTTTGGATAGTGGATGAGGATATTGATGTGCACAACCCGCATGATGTCGAGTGGGCCATGGCCACCCGGTTTCAGGGTGACCGAGATATCGTTACAAAAAAGGAGAAGGGCTCATCGCTTGACCCCTCCTCAGACCTTGAGACGCGCATGACGACCAAGATGGGTTTTGATTTGACGATACCTGCAGGGCGGGATCTGAAGAGTTTCAAAAAACCAGAGCTCCCAATGAAATTAAATCTCAAAGATTACCTACCGTAAACACACCAAAAAAGACTATTTGCGAGAGTTCGAGGAAAAAATGCTTAAATGATCGAATTAACGTGATTTTTAGCTGATAGCATGTACCTGACAAAAGAACAGGAACAAATGCTTAGTGGGGAGCAGGGAGAAATCATCGAGCGAATGTTCCGCCTGCTCGTACGCTTGGGCGACATTTACGGCGCGGACCGGATGATTCCAGTTGGGTCTGTTCAGGTTGCGGGTGTTTCCTACAAGTCGATTGGCGATCCAGGGCTGGAGTTTCTTGATGATATAGCTAAGAAAAGTGTCAAGGTTAAAGTTCCGACAACGCTGAACCCTGCCGGCATGGACCTAGAAAACTGGAAGGAACTAGGTTTTCCAGAAGATTTCGCGAAAAAGCAATTGAAGATAATGGATGCTTTTCGGAAGATGGGGATAATGATGACCGCTACTTGCACTCCATACTTGGTCGGCAACCTGCCACGTTTTTGGGAGCACATCGCATGGTCTGAGTCGTCCGCTGTTTCCTTCGCTAATTCAGTAATCGGGGCACGCACTAACCGGGAAGGAGGTCCCTCGGCGCTCGCCGCAGCGCTCTGTGGGGTGACTTCAAATTATGGGTTGCACCTAGATGAAAAACGAAAACCAACAGTTATTGTGAAAGTTAACGCCGAGCTAAAGGACAACTCGGATTTTGGCGCCCTGGGCTACCACGTCGGGAAGCTCGTCAAGAAGGGAATCCCGTATTTCAAGGGAATCAAGGACACAGATGTTGACCGACTAAAGGCGCTAGGGGCCGCGATGGCAGCGTCGGGCGCGGTCGCTTTGTATCATGTGGAGGGGTTGACACCTGAGGCTGGTTTCATGGACACAAGGGGGCTCGAAACTATAGAGGTGGGTGAGAAAGAATTGAAGGAAACTTACAGGACACTCAACACAGGGAAGGATCCGGATATCGTAATTCTTGGCTGTCCTCACGCCTCGCTGAAGGAGATCGCGACGCTCGCTTGCAAGCTCGAGGGGAAGCGCCTCCGAAAACCGCTCTGGGTATGCACCTCGCGCGTCACGAAGGAGGCAGCAATTCGTATGGGCTTCACCGAAATTATAGAAAAAACCGGAGGGAAGGTGGTGGCCGACACCTGCACCGTGGTCTCCCCCATCGAGCGAATGGGTTTCAAGACCACTGGAGTCAATTCAGGCAAGGCTGCAAATTATCTCCCCGGGTTCTGCAAGCAACAGGTCGTGTTTAAGAGTCTCGACGATTTGCTGGAGGGACAAACCGCATGAAGGGTCGGATGATCAGCCCAGGGAAGGCTCGAGGCGAGGCTATAGTTTCGAAGGAGCCGATAGGATTCTACGGCGGGATAGACTCGAAAACTGGCGTGGTGATAGAGAAGGGGCATGAGCTCGAGGGCAAATCGGTGAAGGATAAAATCTTGGTGTTCCCCCAAGGGAAGGGCTCCACGGTTGGATCCTACATTATCTATGGTCTGAAGAAGAACGGGGTGGCGCCAGCCGCGATAGTTAGCAAGGAAACGGAAACGATTGTGGCGACGGGAGTCATCTTGGCGGGGATACCCTGCGTTGATGGAATTGACATTGACAAAATCAAGACAGGGAATAAGTTGAAAGTCGATGCGGACGAAGCTATAGTTGAGGTTGAGTAAAATGACTGGACCAGCTGAAAGTAAAATTGAGATCAAGGCAAAAGTTTACATCCACAAGCGTGACCCGCTCACACGTTCCAAAATCCCCCACATCGACATCGAGGCGCCGATCCTGAACGAGATCATCAAACCCAATGAAGCGACCTTCGTGAGCGGCAAGCCCGGAGGCGTGTTCATCGGGCTGAAGCGGGAGATGCTGGCGAGGCTTGATAAGGTTTTGAAGGAGTTAGAAAGGTAAGTTGGGGAGTTGCTTAATTTCCCCCAACCTTTTTGACTCGAGACTCACAGGTTCTTACAGTAGTAAAAATGGCAGCGATAACAATATGAGTATTATAATGTAAACTGCAAATGTCGAGACGATTTCCTTTCCGTTCTTCGGCAAGTTACTCTTGAATAGAATTCTGATAGGGGCCGTAATCGCTGAGGAAATAAACTTGGGGAGAGGCAGCATGAAAGGAGAACTCTCTCGATACCTTGAATAACTTTTACCATATAATTTAACCATTTTAATTTCCTCTCTCAATGCGACACAAATTACTGCTAGGGATGTAATCAACCATGGAAAGCTCGCTCCCGGATTTATGCCTCCAAAAGGTACTGGGGAAAGGGATGCAAGCAACATGACTCCGTAACTCCATATGAGGAAGCCTAAGTACTGAGGATGCCTTGAATACTTGTAGATCCAGAAATCAAATATTTTTCTTCTTTCGAATTTCCCGTAGAACCAAGTAATCGTGCCCAAAATGAAAACAAAAATACCTAACCCTATAGCCAAAGTTGATATGGGCACTCCGATCTCTACTCCTATTAGTCTAAACGGGTACGCTATGACCATATACGGAAGGTAGACGACATCTCCCAGCTTCAAGAGGTCTATAGAAGAATCCAAAAAAGGCATCCATAGGGCCCTCAGTACCCCAGAGCCAGCGAGAAAGAACATTGATGCGGCAAAGTAACCGAAGGTTGGTATGAAAAAGGCAATTGACCCCATGGAGGACAGACCTCTTTTACCTTTTATGAAACCCACAACTATCAAGGATAAAACAACCCCAAGGCAAGCATAGCCTATTGGCCTTACATTTCTCAGAAACTCCTCTGCACGCTCAGGTTCTGCCCATTGACTAATATCTGGAAAATGAGCCCTTAGTACGTTGTTAATTACATAGGGAATCTCCAAAGTAACAAAAGTCAAAGCTAGGGTGAACACAACCGCCAAAAGGATTAAAATGAGGAGCTTTGAATCCTTTCTGATCATCTTGACCACTCGCTCTTGTTGTTAATCAGAGACGTTTTAAATTTTGGTTCACGAAAGTAACATATTAAAAATAAAAAACCTATTTTTCATGTCCAAATCGTTTTTTGAACGCATGGACTTAGGTTTCAGTCTTTCTGATGTTTGTCCAATCCATCGGCTCATCAAATTAAAGGGGTTCTGAGCCAAAATAAAAGTGGGGAGAAGTTGGGTGTAGTTTTCAAACCCGAGGATGTGCTCAAGGGACGAAAGCACATGCTCGAAAAGGCAGCCAGAGATTTGGCCCCCGGGCAAGTGGAGCGGGTAGAGGAGATCCTCCGAAGATGGGATGAGAAATCCGAACGGGAACTCATAAAGCTCCTGGGCGAGGAGCGGGCAAGGCGCTTACTGGCCGATTTGGGCATAGTCTAGCTGTGCCCAAAAGTTCGATTCTAAAAGTTTAATATCGAGCCACCAAATTTTATTCGGGCCCGTGGTCCAGTGGTTAAGACATCACCCTCACAAGGTGTCTGGGTTCGGTGGTTACCGGGGTTCGAATCCCCGCGGGCCCACCACTTTATCGCCTCGCTCCAAGCAGCCAGTCGTCGCCCTAAATGGATAAACTGCCCATCTGCACATTGGTAAACAGTCGTATAGCTTGTTAGTTT
>CAZESD010000015.1:0-18214 GCA_964514945.1 Hadarchaeota archaeon (SeqCode) | reverse complement strand
ACTTGACGTGCTCGAGCTTGAGAAGGTCAAGCCCGGTATCGATGCAATCAGAAAGACCTCGAAGGAGAAGAAACTCAAGGCTGCGAGGGAGCTCCAGCGGCGCAAGCTGCAGAGGAGACCCCTACCGATATGGATGCAGGAAAAACCGCCAGTTCCTACGGAAGAAGAGTCCTTGCAGCGAATAGCGCGGGCTCATAAACTTTAGCTGTTGGTAGGCTTGATGCAATGCGGCTCCTTATCAAATTCGTTTGAATCGAACTAGTGTAGTATTGAAAGATGATTATGCGTTTCTAAGCGAGCAGAAAAATTCAAACTAATTATGCAGTGGGACAACTAAAGCAACGTTTTTGCAATCGATTGCACGGCCCTAGCCGGTTCGGGCCCCATCGGTGATCCTATCACCGTTCGGGTTATGCCTAGGCGTTTCAATTCCTCGATGCGTGGGGCGAGTTCATCGACTGTGCCGCAGACCGAGAATGCATCTATCATGCGTTCGGTTACCGCCGCGCGGGCCTTTTTCAGCTCCCCGGCCCTGAGCAGGCGGCGGATCGACTCAACTTCCTCGACTTCGATGCCGTGACGCTCGAGCGATGCGCGGGGGGCGGACGAAGTCACGAACGAAACCACCCCACGAGCTACATCCCTCGCTCTCTTCAAATCGCCCCCGACCGACACGACCAGATACGCGACGAAATCGAATGTTTTAGCGGTCCTCCCGCTCGAGCGCAGTCCCCTCTCGATGTATCTGATGGATTCCTGGATGTCATCTGGGTGCGAGGCGTTGATGAGGGCTCCATCGGCGACCGAACCCGCGAGCTCAAGCATGCGCCGCCGCCGCCCGCCGATGTAGATAGGAATCTTGCCTGCTGACTTGAACCTGAGTCCCGCATTCCTGCACGAGAAGAACTCGCCCTCGAAGCTCACGCGGTTCCCGGCGAGGAGTTCGCGCACGATGTGGACGGCCTCTCGCACAGCTATTACCGGCTTTCGTTGCTCTATCCCCACCGTCGCGAGGAAGAACGGGTCACCCGAGGAAATCCCCAGCAGCGCCCGCCCGCGTGAAATTTCGTTGAGGGTCGCGACGGCAGCTGCGGTCACGGTGGGGTGAACCAGGTAGGGGTTCGTCACGCCTGGGCCCAGCTTTACCCGGCTTGTCTCGAGCGCGAGTTGGGTTAGCACGGGGTAGATGTGGCGATTGTGGTAGTGGTCGCAGACCCAGATCTGCTCGAAGCCGGAGCGCTCGACCAATCGGGCCAGCTCGACCAGCGCGTCCAGCTTCAGGTAAGGAACGAACTCAACACCGAATTTCATCTCGACCCCTTTCGGATTTAAGGCAGCGTGGCTAAAATAGCCGTAGGTGGTAGGGTGCAGCTCATCGCGCTCAAGGGATTGCCGCTCGTGAAAAAGGGCGACGAGGTGGGGAAGCTCATCGTGGACGCGGCACGAAAACAGGGGTTGCGCTTGGAGAACGGAGATGTCATCGTCGTGGCGCAGGCGATAATTTCAAAGGCGGAGGGGAATGTTGTCGACCTGCGCAAGGTAAAGCCGAGCAAAAAGGCCGAACAAATAGCGGCACGACTTGACAAGGATCCACGCGAGGTAGAGGTGGTTTTGCAGCAATCCCGTGAGATCGTGAGGCTTGGGCACGTGGTAATTTCGCGCACCAAACACGGCTTCGTCTGCGCAAATGCTGGTGTCGACCACTCGAATGTCGACCCGGAGCATGTCACGATTCTACCCGATGACCCTGATGCGAGCGCTGCCAGAATTCGGGATTTCATCAAACGCAAACTTGGCACGGAGGTTTCGGTAATCATATCAGATACTCAAGGGCGGGCCTTCAGAATGGGCTGTGTTGGCGTTGCGGTTGGCGTCGCGGGGATGAATCCGCTTCTCGACCTGCGGGGCAAGCGAGACCTCCACGGCAAAGAGCTCCGCGTGACGATAACCTCCCCCGCCGATGCTTTGGCTGCGGCAGCGGTCTCCGTCATGGGGGAGGCAAGCGAGGGTACTCCTGTGGTAGTGGTTAAGGGGGCAATCTACGAGCGAGAAAACGGGAACGCGAGGGAGCTCGTGATGCCGCCGGAGCGGGATCTCTTCAGGTAATCGTGGCTATTTTTTACGATTACACTAGCCGATTCAACCGCCCCTAAGAGATTGAGCGTTCCCCAAGTGGCACTATTTCTCTTTTGTAAATCGTGTTTATGAGAATGCCCGCTGAACAATACCAAGCGGTAAGGGCGCAGAAAATCCCTTCATATCCTGCGATCGTTTTGATCAGTGGATTGAATTCCCCTGCCGCCAGAAGGAAAAACAAGAGAGTCAAAGTCACGAAAACTGTTGTTACACCCCAAGAAATTCGCAAGGCGCCTACGGTGGCGTAGGCCGTGAATATCCCCCATGCGATGAGGAAAACAGCCATGCCCGCAGGCGGAACTTTTGGTATGGCTTCCGTAGTTTCCAAGAGGATCATTAGCGCCAAACCGATCCAGAACGCGCCGAATGAGGTGAAGCAGGTTCCGCCGAAGATATCTCCTCTTTTAATCTCCCACATCCCCGCGGCAAATTGCACCAAACCCCCGTAGAAAAAGCCCATCGGGAAGACCATTCCCAAGCTTTCCGCGGGGATTATCCCTGCGTTTACCACGTTCAGGATGAAAGTTGTTAGGGCAAAGCCGCCCAAACCCAAAGCCGCCGGATTAGCCAAGTTCACCTTTTCAGCCACTGTTCCCCCGCCTTGTATGAATTCGGGCAACGAAATAAATGTGCGCAAGTCTTTTTTAAGATTTTCATTTCAGCATCGCGCTTCGTTTTATCTTTAAACCTAAAGACAACATAGAATCCTCACGAGAGTTTGGAGGTTTTCGAGCGGGAGTCGTGATTAAATGCTCACTGTGCTTTCCGGCGGCACCGGCACACCCAAACTGTTGCAAGGGCTGGCGCGCCTGATCGGAATGGGGAAACTTTCGGTCATCGTTAACACCGCTGAGGACGTTGAAGTCTCGGGACTCAAAGTTACTCCAGACCTCGACACCGTGATGTACACGCTGGCGGGCATCGTTAACGAGGAGACCTGGTACGGTATTCGCGGGGACACCTTCACGTGCCACGAGATGCTGAAGCAGTTGGGCGAGCCCGAGCTGCTCAGGCTAGGCGATCGGGATCGGGCGGTGAATCTTCGGCGGACGCTGGGGTTGAAGCGAGGGAAGCCGCTCTCCGAAGTTACCCAAGAACTCTGCTATCAACTTGGAGTGCGGGCGAGCGTGCTCCCGATGTCGGACGATCGCGTTCAAACGCGCGTCGAGACTGAAGCGGGCACGATGCCGTTTCATGAGTTCTGGGTCCGAAGGCGCGCTGCCGACAAGGTCAAGGATGTGAGTTTCGAAGGGGTGGAAGAGGCGAAGCCGGCGCCCGGAGTGCTCGAGGCGATCAAGACAGCGAAGTCAATCATAATCGGCCCCAGCAACCCCGTGACGAGCATAGGACCCATCTTGGCGATCGAGGATATCCGGGAGGAGATCATCCGGAACAGGGAGCGCGTGGTGGCGGTGAGCCCGATCGTGGGCAAAGCTGCGGTCAGCGGCCCGGCGGGGGAGCTGATGCGGGGGTTGGACTACAAGGTGAACCCTCTCGGCGTTGCGAAAATCTACCGGGGCATAATAGGCACTCTGGTCCTCGACTGGAGCGACAGGTCGCGTGCGCGGGCGGTTGAGGAGTTCGGGATTAGCGCCGCGTTCGCAGATTTGCTCATGCCGAATGTCGCCTCGAGGGTAAAGCTCGCGCGTGAGGTGCTGGAGATAGCTAGGATTCGTTGATCACGTCGAGCCCCCACTTGGCACCTTTGTCAACACACCCCTGTTGACAAGAAAAATGTTATTCCTTAAAGAGCCTTATAACTGCTGAGTTAGGGATGCCTCCGGTTTCTCGTGCCCAGCTCTCCAACAGACTGAATTTTTTATCTATTTCTTTTTTCATTTGCACTTTAATTGCAGCTCCAATAGTCTCGTCAGGTGAAGACCAACAACAAAAAGCAGTTGCTAAATTCTCAGGGAAATACTCAATCAAAGTTAATCTTTCTAAATTCTCTTTGGATATTCTGAGCCAAGTTTCTACCTGAACCTCATCACCCACATATAACTTCGAAACTAAGAATGTAAGTTCTGGCATGGGTATATCAATTCCAAGTGGGATATACACGGAAACCAAATTCTCCTCTGGCGTAAACTCAGGGATATCTTCATGAGGGCTTTCTTGCATGAAGTTTATATTGACATTTTCAAAAAATGGTTCGATAGGTATGTCTGGAATTAAATGGGGATAAGCAAACCTTATCACCACATTTTCAATCGATTCATTACTTTCTGTTTCCAATATCTTGAAGCTCGCTGTGTACTGTACCCACACATACTCCTCGTCTGGTTTCCCTTCCCGCGGCTTCAATACCATCACGGCAACAACCACCACGACCGCGACCAGCGCCACAGCAATTAGCTTCCAATGCATGCGTCTTTTCCGCCTTGGTCCGGGCTTCTTGGTCTCGTCCCACTTGTGAAGCAAAAGGCGAGATGACTCAGTTTCATCCTCTGATCTCACTAGGTTCACCCTCCACCTCTTTCATTGGAGCTGGATGTTTATAAAAGGGAAAAATGTGCTTCTAAATTCTCCCTGAGCCATTCGCGATCGGCGCTCATGTTCAGCCGCTAAGCCTCCGAAGCCACTCCTTGAAGAGATGGTCGAGAAAATCAAATTCTCCCTCCCCGTCTGCGTCAGGAAACCTTGGTTAACGCCGGAAAAGCTTCAGCTTCTGCACGGAGGTCTCGAACGTCCCGCACTTCTGGCAGTATACCTCAGCCCGCTCTCCCCCTACTCTATTGATATCGTATGCGACGGTTAGGTTGTGGCACAGGACTTTCGCCAGAGCTTCGTTGATTTGACCTACCTCGTTCTTGAGCATCAGCTTATTTTACTTAGAACTTCTGCAACGATGTCAGCGAGGGTAACTAAGTCCTTTTAGAGAGAGGCAAAGATATCTTTAGAGTCTTAGTGGTGAAAGCGTCAAGTCTTTTCAATTCTCCGGGTGGATATCGTATGTTCTTTATGTAACTAAAAGGAGAACCATGTTTTTCTATATCTTCAACACGATTTAAAACATACATTGGACTCTCGATCATGATAAAGAAAAACTTTCTTTCGACTACACTTCGCTGAGCGAGGAGGTGCCGCTCATCTACGGTGACAAAAAAAATCCATCTATCATTTTTAACTGCATGTTCAAAAGATACCGAAAGATGTGTGCAGTCATCATTATCAGATATTATTTTTCCAAACTCTTTTATGATTTTTGGATTAGGTACAATTGTGAGAAATATGGGGGCCCTTTTCTTTATTCGATCATATGTGGTGACATAGTTTATTTTGAGATCCTGTAAATCTTTTAAAATTTCAGTCAAAATAGTCGTCAAGTCTAGTTCATGTAGCTTATTTGCTTTTACATTCACAGAAACTTCAAAGAGCCTTATCCATTCTCTGGTGGGTCCATCTAAAGACTTATCTTGTTTGTATTTTAAAAAAATATCTCGCATTACCCGCTTTAATCCCTTGAAATCGTTGAAAGATTGTTGCCCTATTTCTCGTAAAATTGTCTGTAAAACGACTATGCGATAATTAAGCACGCGGAAGTACTCTTTTTCTACTGTTTCACATAAGATAATTTCAATTGGAATATCTTTCAGGAATTCTTTGCACACTGCACTCATCGCTTCTTCTTTTTTAGTTAAACTGAATATAACAGAAGTATCAAGCGAGCAAGCCGCGATCAAGTTAACCCCCATAGGATTTTATACGAGTATAGCATCGACCATTCCGTTCCACGCTTTTTGGACCTCTTGATCGCGTATTAGATCTAAATCTAGAAATATATCATAAAAATTGTCGATAAGGAATTTTCTACACTCTTGGTATTTTTCTTTGAATTCTTCGAGGTAATCATCAAACTTTGATTTATCGACATTTTTCATTGTTATAACATCTGGGTGGGGCAAACCCTTAATGTCTTTAGCATTCCATACGTCTAGATACAATTTTAACTTAATTCGGGCACTTTCCATTTTTCCTGTTTTTTCAAATATTAGTTCAATTCTCTCGAATTGTTTTTTAATAATTTTTTTCATCCTTCCTTTTCCAGCTCTCCTTACTGCAAAGTAGAAAAATGTTCTTTGGGGGATACTCGTGCTTTCTGATGATTTAATCAAGTGAACGATATCTTTCTGGATATCCTCTATTATTCGCGAAATCGCTCTTGAGGATATTTTTTCATTTTGGTTAGAAACATCACATAAATCAATGAATTCTAATGGAACGTCTGTTGTAAAGAAGTATTTTCCAATCATGCTTCTATATTGCTCTAACTCATCAGCGACATGGTTCTGGAATGTTTTTAAAGAATCCAAAAATCCCCATAAATACTCCGGAAACTTTACATATTCCCTTTTAGAAGCAAACGCCGTAATAACTAGAAAGCGATAACGACTTAGCCTTGCTTGAATCTCTGCGAGTTTCTTTCTTGTATCCAAAATATTTTGCTTTTCTTCTTCATACTCTCTAATCCTTCCAACGACTAACTGAGGAGTAAAACCTTTAGGAAGTTCGATTTCTTCTAATAATTTCATTAGTGATTTATATTGCGTCTCAAGAGGCGATTCTCCTTCTTTAACCACAATTTCCTCAATTGAGAAAAATGCTCTTACAAAGGGCTGGGCTGCCTGAACTGTTGAAATTTTTTGAGCCAAACCAACCCACCTTATAATATCCAATACCAGAAACATTTAAATAACTTCTGCATAGGTAGGCTCCTAAAGTCTGATTTTTGCCCTTTAAAGTATGCGGCAAAGGATAGTTCAGTCAGCGGCCATTAAAGGTAAGGTAAAATAGATAAAAGAAGCTATTTTAAAAGAAGATTCTTGAATCTAAAGAATTTAACTGTGGTTTTTGAGAATTAAAGAACGTAACATGCTTTATTTTCGAGTAAAGTGAAAATTAGAAATATTGCGCAATTTAATTATTTACTTTGTGACGTACTGTCTAAATCCGATTGTTTCTAGGGACTTTATCTTTGCCATGGATTCACCCCACAATTTTTGTTAATCTTATAATACATATTTTTGGCATCGTGGCGAAATGCCCTTCGAGAGATCGAAGATGAAGCCCCGGTAGCCAAGCTAGGTCAAAGGCGCGAGGTTAGCAACTTCGTCCCCGTAGGGAGTTCGCGGTTTCGAATCCCACCCCGCTCATAAATGGTGGCCCGCGAAGGGTCACCATTCACTTTTCAGCCCATTTTTGGCTAATTTATGTGCAAGTGGGGTAATTTATGTGCAGAACCGAATTTATGTGCAAAGCCTTTGAGTGGGGGTCATTTATAAGGGTGAAAAAACACAGCCTCCTCCTCTAATATCTAGGGGTGGGTCTCAATAATTTTCTGAGGGTTGATAAAACTAACTCTCGGTTATGTGTTGTGTCGGGGCGTGCGTCTAAGCTCAAGAATAAGTTGTTTGGATTGCTCGGGTAGCCCGCACTTCACCCCGCCCGATACCCGTCCTCGTCAGCGAGCTCTCGAACGCGCCCCCTCACCTCTCTCGACATGAATCTCTCGTCCCTCACGTAGCGCGGGTAGATCGGCAATCTCTCTCTCGGCACAAACCCGGCACCCTCGACTGCTGTTCTAAGCTCGGCCACGCTCGGCCACGGGCTCTCCGGGTTGATGAAATCTGGCGTCACCGACGAGATGCCCCCCAGGTCGTTCACCCCCGCGAGCAGGAACGGGTTCAAATCCTGCACCAGGTTGGGCGGCACCTGGACGCTCATTTCGGGCATGAGTCTGCGCGCGATGGCGACCGTGTCCAGGAGTTCCGCATCGCTCGGCCTCGGGTGGTCCGCCATCGGTGTGTCGGGTTTCGGCTCGAAGGGCTGGATGATGATCTCCTGGATGTGGCCGTAGCGTTCGTGCAGCTTCCGGATGGCGAGCAGCGAGCGCGCTCGGTCTTTGGGGCTCTCGCCCACGCCGATGAGCAGCCCCGTCGTGAACGGGATTCGGAGTTTGCCCGCGGTTTCCATGACCTTGAGGCGGAGCTTCGGTTCCTTGCCCGGGCTCCTCAGATGCACGGGAAGCTCGACGGCGCACTCGAGCATCAGCCCCATGCTGGCGTTGTAGCGCCGCAGACGGCGTAGTTCCCGCTCCGTGAGCAGGCCGGCGTTGGTGTGGGGAAGCAAACCGAGCTCCAGAATGCGCTTGCAGGTGTCCACGAGGTAGTCGACGGTGCTCTCGTAGCCGAATTCCCCGAGCTTTTTCCTGGCCTCGATGTGGACCTCGGGCCGTTCGCCGAGCGTGAGCAGGGCCTCCGAGCAGCCTGCGGCTTTCGCCCGCCCGACGAGCTCGAAAACTTCCTTGGGTGACATGAACCAAGCGCCGTCGTCGGGGTCGCGCCTGAAGCCGCAGTAGTCGCAGCGGTTGCGGCACATGTTAGTGATTGGAAGGAAAACGTTTCGGGAGTAGCTGATTTTCTGTCCAAACGGGGGGCTGGAGCTCACATGAATACCAACATAAAGATGTGCTGCACTATAAATTTGTTTGATTCTCATGGCGACTTGGGCCGTCATCCCGGTCAAGCACCTGAGCGAAGCGAAGTCGAGCCTGAGTTCAACGTTTACTCCAGAACAACGACAGCGGCTCGTGCTTTCCATGCTCGCGGACGTGCTCAGCGCCGTCCATCAAGCGCCCTCGATATCTGGCGCCGTCGTCGTTTCACCTGACGAGAAGGTGCTGAGTTTTGCCAGCCTTCACGGCGCAGAGGGCATCGCTGAGCCGGGTTTGGGGCTGAACGAAGCGTTGAAGTTTGCGATTCGCCATTCGATTTCCAAGGGCGTGGACTCAGTGCTGATCGTGCCCGCCGACTTGCCGCTCCTAAAAAGCGTCGATGTTGAAAATCTCATCGCGATGGCGTCTGCGCCCAAAGATGTCGGGATAGCTCCCTCGAAAGCTAGAGGCACCAATGCTCTCTTTCTACGACCCCCCGACCTCATCAATCTCAGGTTCGGCGGGGAGAGTTTCCCTCTGCACCTGAAAGAAGCTTCTCAGGCCGGGGTGAAGCCGCGAATCTATCGCTCGCCAACTACCGCCACGGACATCGACGAAGTAGCCGACCTCCTGAGCATCGAAACTCTGGGGACCGGCACCCGAACGCATGAATTCCTGCGTTCGCTCGAATCACAATCGTAGCTACTTGTACCAGTCCAAGCTTTCCTCAACGTAGGTGATGAATGAGGATAGAAATTCCTTGGTCTCGTCGCCCAAGCTGGTTCTGGCGATCAGCTCCTTTGCGGCCTTGGCGTGTCGCCTGGATTCATCCTTGGCGGCTCCGAGGGCTCCGCTCTTCCGGATTACCTCCCTTGCGGCCTCCAGCTCCTCCCGCGTCAGGCTCTCCTTGCCGACGATCCCCTTCAGCGCCTCAAGTTCTTTCTCGCCGGCAAGCTTCATCGTCTGCACCATGTAGAGCGGCTTCTTTCCGTGTCTCAGGTCCCCACCCGGCGGCCTCCCGTACTGCTCCTCGCTCGCGAACGTGTCTATGATGTCGTCCTGGATGTCGAATGCATAGCCGATGTGAGCCGCGGCTTCCTCCAGCAGATGGATGTCTTGCTCGGGGGCACCTCCCAGAATAGCTCCCGTGAGAATCGTGGTCTTGAAAAGTACAGCCGCCCTTCTCGAGGCCATCGTGCGCCACTCCTCGACGTCGGGCAATTTGTATTCGAACAGCAGGTCCAGCACCTGACTCTCGTTTACCCCGCGATAGTCGTTCTCGAAAAGCTGCAGGACCTTGGAGGTCTTCTCTTGGGGAAAATTGGCGCCACGGATGGTTTGTAACGCGAGCGCATACATCGCATTGCTGATGAAGATTGCCGTCCCCTCGCTGAACCTGTCGTCGTAGGCCTTGGAGAATAGCTTGTGAAATGTTTTGTCGCCCCTTCGAAGCTCATCCTGGTCGACCAAGTCATCGTGGATTAAAATCGAGTGCCTGAACAATTCGACTCCGACGCAGATGTCCAAGATTTGATCGTCCACCTCGCCCGCGTATCCTTTGTAGGTCAGGAGGGTGCTACAGGATGCGAGCCTCTTCCCCTTTCGAAGCACGTATTTGGCCACTTCAGAGTAGAGGTCTCCGATAAACGGGTGGTAGGACCGTTTCTCCTCGACGAGTCTGGAGAAAAACTCATCCAACCTTTTATCTATGAGTTCACCATATTGATCCAGCAATTTTTCCCAAACCATTGGTCACTCACCAGCAATTGGGATTATCTGCAACAGGTTTTAAGTTTTTGAGCGCTGGAAGTGCACAGCTTTATAAGTGAATAAAATCATAAGCTTAGAAAAGTTATTTCACGCAAGGTTTCGGTGGTAATAACGCTTGTAGTGGAAGTCAAAGATCTGGTGAAGAACTTCGGACCCATCAAGGCGGTTAACGGCGCGTCCTTCAACGTGAACGAGGGCGAGATATTTGGACTGATAGGCCCGAATGCTGCTGGAAAGACGACCATTTTAAGGATAGTCTCGACCCTCCTGCGGATAAATTCAGGCTCCGTGAATGTTTTCGGGTACGATGTGGCCGAAGAAGCGGACCGGGTCAGGCGGCTGATAAGCTACCTGCCCGAGGACGCCGGGGCCTACAAAAACCTCACTGGCCGGGCATATCTGAATTTCATCGCCAGGTTTTTCGGCAGAGGCGGCGAAACAAAAAAAATCGTCGAGCGCGGGTTGGAGATAGCGGACCTCGGGGAAAGAATTGACGACAAGGTGGACACTTACAGCAAGGGTATGATCCGACGCCTTCTGGTAGGAAGGGCCTTGATGATCGAACCAAAGTTGGCCATCTTGGACGAGCCCACCGCTGGGCTGGACGTGACAAACGCCCGGGAAATAAGGGAAATAATAAAAAAATTTGCAAAGAGGGGGACCACTGTTCTGCTGTCCTCGCACAACATGCTTGAGGTGGAATTTCTGTGCGAGCGAATAGCCCTGATAAACGAGGGGGAGATAGTTGAGGAGGGAAACGCTCCCGGGCTAAAAAGTAAATATCAGGCAGAAAATCTTGAGGAAGTTTTCACGAAGGTTGTTTCATGAGTGACCTAGGTAACATCATAAAGAAAGAAGTGAGGGAGCTGCTCACGCCCGCCACCATAATCCCCGTGGTAGCTATGGCGATCGTGTTCGGTGGGATGGGGCATATGATTGGGGGCATAACTGAGGAGGCTAAGGAAAAACCCATCATTGGAATCATAGACGCGGAAAACAGTCCCCTTTCTGAAATAGTTACCGGAGTTCTCAACGAGCAGGCGAAAGTTGTCTTCTTCTCTCCCGATAGTGCAGATATCTCGGAAGGATTGGAACGGGTGGAGGAAGAGGGCGGGGCAGCGCTATTGATAGTACCCCCGGACTTCAGCGAAAGTATTTACGAAAACCACCCGGGGGAGATACGCATCCATTGGATAATGAAGGGGGCGGGGGTGATGGACTCCATACACTCCCAGACCGTAGATGTGTTGGTTCAAGTTGTAAATCAGGAGATATCCAAGAAGCTGGTCGAAGAGGGCAGCTCAATTGACCCGGAAATAGCCGTAAATCCAATCGCGAAAAGTGAGACGACAATTTTCAAGGGGAGGGAGATAGAGGGTTTATCTCCTGGAGCGATAAGCGGGATGTTGTCTTCACAGTCCGTAGTCCTCCCGATGATCATGATGCTAATTATAATAATAACAGGAAGCACGGTCATCACTTCAATGGGGATGGAGAAGGAAAACAAGACCTTGGAGACCCTGCTCACCCTTCCCGTAAAAAGAAATTATATCGTGCTCGGCAAAATTGTCGGAAGCGCCATCGTCGGGCTGGTGATGGCTGCCATTTATATGGTCGGGTTTGGGTACTACATGCAGTCCTTCCAAGCCGCAGAAATAAACTTGGCTGATTTTGGGCTGGCGCTGGGGCCGCAGGACTACCTTTTGATTGGGTTGTCCGTGTTCGTGGCTCTTCTCGCGGGTTTGTCTCTATGCATGTTTCTCGGAACTTTCGCCAAGGACTTTAAAAGTGCGCAAACCCTCATACTCCCGGTAACGCTTCTCACCCTGATCCCCATGTTCATGATCATGTTCAAGGACTTCGACACCCTTCCAGCCGTTTTGAAAATCGCCCTGTTTGCCATACCATTTTCCCACCCGATGATGGCGATGAGAGCCCTGATGGTTGACGACTACCTGCTGGTGCTGAGCGGCATTGCGTACGTAGCGATATTTGCGGCGGTTATCGTGGCAGTGGTGGCATGGGTCTTCAGGAGCGATAGGCTGCTGACGGGGAGGATCAAAACGAGGAGGGGCAGGCGTTTAAGGGGATTTCTGGGTAAAATGGGCAGGTAGCTTCATCGGTGTTATTCAACAAAATTATTTTTCCTTTTTAATTACCAAATTCAACTATTTTACCCATATTTTATGTACAGTTTTATACAGTAAAGCTTTAAATAGTACTAGGTATTTGTTTACTGTGGTTAAAATGGTCCAAACGAAATTTATGCTCGATGAGGAGGAGATTCCCAAGGCGTGGTACAACATTCAGGCTGATCTCCCAACGCCTCTCGACCCCGTGATAAATCCAGCCACGAAGGAGCCAATCAAACCCGAGGACCTAGCCCCGATTTTCCCGATGGAGCTGATAAAACAGGAGGCGAGCCAAGAGCGGTGGATTCCGATTCCCGAGGAAGTCCGAGAAGTCTACCGACTTTGGAGGCCGACACCACTATATCGGGCAGTAAGATTAGAAAAGGCCCTGAAAACACCGGCAAAGATCTACTATAAATGGGAAGGCGTGAGCCCTCCGGGCAGTCACAAACCTAACACCGCAGTAGCACAGGCCTATTACAACATGAAAGAGGGCGTAAAGCGCATAACCACGGAGACCGGGGCGGGCCAGTGGGGTTCGGCACTAGCTTTTGGTACTGGTTTGTTTGGATTGGATTGCACGATATACATGGTGCGGGTAAGCTATGAGCAAAAGCCCTACCGAAGAATTCTGATGGAGACTTGGGGAGCTGAATGCATCCCGAGTCCGAGCGAGCGAACGAAATTCGGGAAGGAAATGCTGAAGAAGGATCCAAATTGTTCCGGCAGCTTGGGAATCGCGATTTCCGAGGCAATAGAGGACGCTGTAACGCATGAGGGCACAAAATATTCGCTGGGGAGCGTGCTAAATCACGTTTTGCTTCACCAGACTGTCAACGGATTAGAGTGCAAGCGGCAGTTCGAGATGGCTGAGGATTATCCAGATGTCATGTTCGGGTGCGTGGGCGGCGGAAGCAATTTCGCTGGAGCTTGCTTTCCATTCGTGGGGGATAAATTAACCGGGAAGAAGCCAGACTTACGGGTGGTGTCGTGTGAACCAAAAGCATGTCCGACCTTGACGAGAGCTCCCTATGCGTACGATCATGGAGACACAGCCAAGATGACGCCCCTCCTGAAAATGTATACGCTGGGGCACGACTTCATTCCTCCACCCATTCACGCTGGTGGGCTCCGTTACCACGGCGATGCTCCGCTGTTGTGCAAGTTAACGAAGGAGAAGGTCATGGAAGCGGTTGCGTATCATCAGAATGAAGTTTTTGAGGCGGCCATGACGTTCGCGCGAGCGGAGGGCTTTGTTGTGGCTCCAGAAACTGCACACTGTGTAAAGGCGACAATCGATGAGGCATTGAGGTGCAAGCAAACAGGCGAGGAGAAAACGATCTTTTTCGCGAACAGCGGACATGGGCACTTCGACCTCGCAGCTTACGATGCCTACTTCAGGGGCAAGCTTATCGATTACGCGTATCCAGCTGATTTAATCAAGGAGTCACTGAAAAAGTTACCAAAAGTATAGAGAGTGGAACGTAGCATTTGTACTTGCAAACGCAGAAGTGGGAAAGATCCGAGAAATTTTGAGCGAGTTGAGAAAAATTGAGGGCGTTGCTGAGGCGCGCGTGTAATCACATACGAATTTTGAAATTCTAGTACATTTCTCAATTGATAATGACACGTCAGTCCGCCCATCATCAGGATCATCGCCGAAGCTCAGACGATGTTATAACATCATCCGTGCCACTTTTATTTTTAAATGGGGGAGGTATAATTCTTTCTAATGAATCTGCAAAAAGCGCGCTAGTAGCCAAACATCTTCTCCGGCTTCAGCGCCTCTGGCATCTTGACGGGGGGCAAGACCTTCGCAATGGCCCGGTCGAAATCCCCTCGCTCGACCCGCTCCCGCCCCTCACGTATCGCAAACATGCCGGCCTCGGTGCAGATTGCCTTGATGTCTGCGCCGGTCGCCCGCTCGGTCCGTTTCGCAAGTTCCTTTACGCTTACATTTTTTGTGACGTTCATCCCCTCCGTGTGAATTTTGAAGATCACAACTCGCGCGCGCTCGTTAGGCAGCGGGAAATAAATGAGTCGGTCGAAGCGCCCGGGGCGGAGCAGCGCTGGGTCGAGTATGTCCGGGCGGTTGGTCGCCGCTAGGAGCTTGACATCTCCTCGGGGGTCGAACCCGTCCATCTCTGCCAGCAACTGCATGAGGGTGCGGTGGACCTCGCGATCTCCGCTCGTCGAGGTGTCGAGGCGGCGGGCCGCTATCGAGTCCAGCTCATCGATGAAGACGATTGAGGGCGCCTTCTCTTGGGCAAGCCCAAACATCTCGCGCACCATCCGAGCACCTTCGCCGATGTATTTCTGCACGAGCTCTGAGCCTATCACGCGGATGAACGTCGCGCGGGTCTCGTGGGCGACTGCTCGGGCAAGCAGGGTTTTCCCCGTCCCTGGGTTTCCGTAGAGAAGCACTCCCTTGGGCGGATCGATTCCCACCTTCTTGAAGAGCTCCGGCTTGAGCATGGGGAGTTCAACGCTCTCCCGAATTTCCTGAATCTGATTCTCCAGCCCGCCAACATCGCCATAGCTGACATCGGGCGCTTCCTCGATCTCCATCCCCAGCACGAGCGGGTCCTTCTTCGAGGGTAGCACCTCCATTATGTTGAAGTTACGCTGGTTGAGCGCGACCCGAGCTCCAGGCTTGAGCTGCTCAGGCTTAATGAACTGTGACGCGGTGACGACGAAATGTGGCCCAGCACTACTTCGCACTACTGCGCGCCCATCTTCAAGTATGTCAAGCAAAGTTGCGGAAATAAGTGGTGGCGCATGTATGCGATCGAACTCGGCACGGAGGCTTCGCAGCTCACGCTCAATCTTTAGATACTGAGCCTCAAACGAGCGTTTTTCGTGCTCCAGATCACGGATTCGATGCTCCAAGCTGTGAATGTATTCGGTGACATAGGGTTTGTCAAAATTGTTAGCCTTCGGTTCCTTAGGTTTGGCTGCATCTGACAATTTTATCTCTCCTTGTGGATACTCTGTTAAAGCGTAGGTTAAAAACTTTCAGTAGAAAAGTTTAAGCACTTAGTTTCTTTTTAAGGTAACAGGTAATCAAGCGGGGATAGGCACGTGAAGGAGCAGGGGACCGCAGTCGCTGTTATTGTAGTGATTATCGTTGCCACCGTCGCAATTGTCGGCGGATATTACCTTTTGGTGAAAGGTGAGCTCCCCGACGCTGGAGGAGTGACCCTCCGAGAGCTAATCCAAGATTTTGACAATAGTACCTATAAGTTTAGATCCTACGACTCGGGAGATATCATCCAAATTCAAGACACAGTTGAGAACGTGATACTGGTAACTCGAGACGAACTCAACGAGAACATCGCAAACCTCCTTGAGACGGCCTATGAGATTAGCTTTCCCATGACTTTGGTTCTGATGGAGAGCGTTGAAAACTTGATATGGGGGAGCCATCTAGCAGGATTTGAGGTAATTGGTCTCGAGGGGGATAGATGTGGCGAGTACGAAATCGGACAGGAAGTCACCATTTCCATCCATATAGAGAAAGCCCTAGGTATAGAGATCGCTCGTGAGCCGTTCATCGGAACAACGTTGTGGTTCGAGATACGGCCTTGGCTCTACTTCTCCGGTACCTCAACACTTTCTGATAATACGCTCTACTTCACGCCAGAGTTATTGTCGCCTGATCCATTTACATTCGATTGGGAGTGGTCAGTTTGGAGTGATGGAACAGCCGTCATAGATTGGACAGCTGAAACTATAGACATGGAAGTCGGGGTGCCTATTACTCTGAGTTCAGATGCAGGGGCCGTCAGTGTAGGAGACCAATTGAAGATAAGGGTTAGTGGAAATGTACTTGGCATCACAATTCAAGCAACAGCATAAACGAACCCAAAACCTTCTCTCCTTTCACTAACTATGCCATGCTTAAAAAATAGCATTAAATAGCACCCCCTCATCAGTCGACTGGACTCGCCACCAGCAGAAGGCCACCAGTTGGTGGCTGTGCCGAAACGGGTGCGGCAGCTATGGTGAAAAACACGAAAACTGCTATTGTAACGGTCACTAGTTTCATGATCCCCTACCTTTTTTGATTTGCACACAATAGTTTAAATGGTGCCATATGCGCGTCGTGCTCGCTGAACGCCGCTCGCCCGGCGAAAGGTCTGGCTTGGAGGAGCTTGCGGCTTTAGCGCGAACGCTTAACCACGAGGTCGTCGGTATGCTCGAGCAAGTACGGAAGCCAGACCCCGCTTATCTCATAGGCAAAGGCAAGGTTCAAGAGCTCGCGGATTTAGCCCGCTCGAGTGGGGCCGGCCGCGTCGTCTTTAACAACCAGCTTACCCCCTCGCAGGCCTACAAGCTCTCGCGGCTCGTGGGAGTCGAGGTCATCGATCGCTTCCAGCTTATCCTAGAAATATTCGCGATGCGCGCGGGGTCACCCGAGGCGAAGCTTCAGGTTGAGTACGCGAGGTTGAGCTATGAGCTGCCGAGAATTCGAGAACAGGTGCGAGCACTCATGTCAGTCGAACAGCCAGGTTTGATGGGTGGGGGTGAGTACGAAGTAGATGTCCGCTACGACATGGTCAAGCGGAAGCTCGTGAACCTGAGACGGAAACTCAAGTCGATCGCCAGCGTGCGGGAGCAGCGACGGAAGCGCAGGCACAGGAGAGGGTTCAAGCTTGTGGCGCTAGCGGGTTATACTAATGCAGGCAAGTCAACGCTTCTCAACGCGCTCACCGCTGCGAACGCCGAGGTGGACGACATGCTTTTTACTACCCTAATGCCCCGCACCCGGGCGATGCGCGCGAGCCGAATGATTTTGCTAACTGACACCGTAGGTTTCATCTACGGTCTACCCCCCTGGCTGGTTGAGGCCTTCAAGGCAACGCTTGAGGAGATCTACCTCGCCGACCTCGTGGTGCTCGTGCTCGATGTCGCCGAATCCTTGCCCGAAATCCTCCGAAAGTTTCGGGCGTCCCGCGAGGTGCTAGCAGAGTACCCCGTGAAGGTGGTCGCGGCCCTCAACAAGGTCGACCTCATCCGGCGCGAGGAACTCGAACGCAAGCTCAAGACCCTGAACGACTTAACGATGTTTGCTATTCCCATCTCGGCGCTCAAGCACACCAACCTGAGCTCACTCATCGAAATAATAAGGACGAACGTTTTTGGGAGTGGGGGACCTGCTTGAAATAGTCGGCAAAACACTGTCGAAACTCAGGTAAAAATCTCCTGCTTGTGAGAATGATCAAAAGTGCTGAAAATTATGAGTTTGATGATTTTAATGCTGCAGCAGCGCATCGGCATCATTTGGGGTCGCTGGCACCAGCTGTTTTCCTCAATAGGCTTTTTGGAAGCTCTGAACTTAAAAAAAAGGTTTTTTAGTGAAAAATTTAGAGTAATATCAAGTTACAAGGTAAAAAAATCGAAAAAACCGGATAAAAAGCCGCGGTTTACGAGTTTTCTGGACGTTAAGTACGTTAATTATATTTATGAGTTTTTATAATAGAAATACTGGTCCATAGGTGGGATAAAATGAACAAAAAAGCTAGCTATAGCCAAGGTAAGAAAGTTGTTAAAAAGCGTGCTGAAATGAAAAAGAACTCCCATCCAAAGCCGTCGGATGATCCTGTTTTAATGGAGATTCTCATCCGGATAGCTGGCGAGCGTGGGTATGAGGTAGCGAAAGAGCTCATGGGAAACGAAATCACAGACGAGGAGATAGCGAAGCGGATGGGCATCCGAGTAAATCTTGTGCGGAAAATCCTCT
>CAZESD010000014.1:0-21007 GCA_964514945.1 Hadarchaeota archaeon (SeqCode) | reverse complement strand
CGAACACGATGGTATCACCGACCTTTAGCACTCCGGTTTCAACCCGCCCTATGGGTACGGTCCCAACGCCCGTGACTGAAAAGACATCCTGCACGGGAATTCGAAGGGGCTTGTCGATTGGCTTCTCAGGCTCGGTAAACGTTTCCAGCCCCTCGAGCGCAGTCGGCCCCTTGTGCCACGACATCTTCGCGCTAGCCTTTGTCACGTTTTCGCCGTGGAAGGCAGAGATCGGTATGTAAAGAAAATCGCTTGCGTTGCGATAGCCTATGCCGCCTAGCAGCGTGACCAAATCTTCCCTCAACTTATTGTAGGCCGCCTCGTCATAATCCACGAGGTCCATCTTGTTTATCGCCACCACGAGCTGTCCCACACCAAGAGTGAACGCGAGCGCCGCGTGCTCCCGCGTCTGGGGCATGACTCCATCGTCGGCTGCGACCACGAGCACTGCTGCGTCAGCTTGACTTGCCCCAGTGATCATATTTTTCACGAAGTCCCGGTGTCCGGGGGCATCAATTATAGTGATGTAATTCTTGGAAGTCTCGAGCTTCCGGTAGGCCACATCGATCGTCAGCCCGCGGTCGCGCTCCTCCCTTTCACGATCCATCACCCAAGCGAACTTGAAGCTTCCCGCCTCTTCGCTGATTTCCTTCTCCGAGATCACGCCAAGCTCGACGAGTAGCTTGCCGATAAGTGTAGACTTCCCGTGGTCGACATGACCGATAAATACCAAGTTGACGTGTGGCTTCGCCATGAACGGTCCCTCTAAGAACTCTCAGATCCAGCCGGTGCGCTTTTCATGAAATTTGAAATATTCACGAAGGCGAGTCTCAGGTCACTGGAAAGTTTTTCTGCCGCCCTGCGCAGAGGTTCGACATAGATGTGGACTACTTCCGACTTTCCGCGCTGGAAATCGTAAAGTTTGTTTGCGATTCGATCAGCCTGAGAAGCGCACTGTTCGATTGAGCTCAATATCTCAGCTTGGAATCCTTTCTTCAGTTGTTTGGTGATCCCGCGGAGGTCGTCGGAGAGTTTTTCGGTTTGCCCGTTAAACTTTTCTTGCGTCAATTCCTCGAACCCGTCTCTACCAAGGAGCAGGGAAATGCGAGAGTTTAGAAGATCCGCGTTTGAGGAGAGAGAACCGAGGTCAGCACTAGCTATGCGCGTCGCTGCTTCGACATCCCCCGGGCTGAGCCGACGGAGCTCCGCCCCGGACTCCCCGATGTCCGCCCAGAGGTAGAAATTCTCGATGGGGACTTGTTTGACCTCTGGGGGAGGCCTCGTATACTGGAAAATTATGGCAAATGCAACAAACGCAGTCGCGACCGCCAAGCCCGCTGTGAGAGGCAGGAGATATCCACTCGTACCACCCGCTATTACCAATGCGATCATGGCCAAGAAAAGCGGAATGATGACAAGAAGATGGGTGCGCATGATCATCACTTTTGAGATGGTTTTGCTTGCCCAAAAAAGCTTTTCATAGTCAGGTTTAAACGGATGAGGAGAAATTTACCGATGATTAGATGAGCAAAGTTTATTCCTTGCATCCTCGCGCGGAATCTTTGCGCATTCGTGAGCGGCTCGTCGATGGCTTCAACGCTGGATTAGTAGTGCCCGAGGGGCTGGCGGCGCACGGCCGGGGAGAGGCGTTCGACTATATTTTGGGCGAACAAACGACCAAGCACGCCCGACGCGCTATCGAGGCCGCGGCTGCAATGCTCCTCTTGGCAAAACATCCCGTAATCTCTGTGAACGGCAATGTAGCGGCGCTCGTGCCGGCTGATGTCGCAAAACTGGCAAAAGCAACAAACGCGAAAATCGAGGTCAATCTCTTTCATGGTTCAGTAAAACGCGAGGTAGCAATAGCCCGATGGTTGCGAAAACATGGCGCAAAAGAGGTGCTCGGGACTGGTAAAAAATTCTCAATCCGGATAAATGAGATCCATAGTGATCGAAGGAAAGTTGACCGAAGGGGCATCGCTGCTGCGGATGTCGTGCTCGTTCCGCTCGAGGATGGCGATCGAACGGAAGCCTTGAAAAAACTCGGCAAGTGCGTCATTGCGATCGACCTGAACCCGATGTCGAGGACGGCTCAAGCGGCAGACATTACGATCGTTGACAACATAGTTCGCGCTATGCCACTTCTAATAAAAACGGCCGGGCGCTTATCGTATCAGCCGCGGGCGAGGCTTCGCAAAAAGGCTAAGAATTTTGATAACAGAGCGAACCTCAGAGCAACGTTTAGAGATGTGCGTGAGCGACTAAATTTGAGTAAGTGATTAAGCAACTTCAGAAATTGTTGTTCAGCACTGGGTTTACCTGTTCGCGCAGATGTGCCTGAGGGCGATACTGGAAACTTGAGGTGGCAGGCTCGAAGGATATAAAGAAATGGTTTAAAGAGATAGGTTCCAACAATCCCCGAAATATACAAAGATACCTTATATGGTTAAAGTTGGGATATTATCCTACGGTGCCGGGGTGGCGCAGTAGGTAGTAGGCTACAGCCGATGCTGGGCCTGCCGAACGTGCCTGGCTGTTAAACCTAGCATGGATGAAGAACGAACCTCAATTAACCGAGGACGACATGCTTGTGCACAGCGACCAGGCGGTCAGAGGTTCGAGTCCTCTCCCCGGCGCCATTACTTTTGGTTGCTACATGTAGGAGTTTTAGCAATTTGGCTAGAAATCATCTTAAAAGCTTAGTCCGCGCACAATTTGGATGGTCTACAAAAGCAAAGGAAGCTGGGAAGGGCATCGAGGTAGAGCTGCTTTAGTTACCTCTTGAGTGTCAGGTTCCTGCTTATCACAGGCGAGATTTCTTTCTTTACCGTGTCCAAGAAGGTGTTAAAGAGGTTGGCGGGAACTGTCGCACCAGCGGCTCCCTCGTGCCCACCTCCAGAGCCTCCTAGGCGCGCGGTGATGTGACGGAGCATCTCGTTAAGGTCTATCTTTGCCCCGGCCCGGCGCCGCATACTCACGTCTATCTCGTCGTCATCTTTTCGGGTGCAGATTCCAACATTAGCGCCAGTCGTTCCCAGAGCGTAGAGCGCCGCCTTCCCGAGGCTGCCTGAGGGCAAGTCATAGATAATCGCAATGTTTTCCTCACGTATTACATGCTCTTTGACGTATCGCCATACCTCCCACTCACGTTTCGTCGCTTTAATTGCCCGGTCAACAATTTCGGGGATTTCCGTTGGGGGGTCGCCCCGTGCTAGCTTGAGTACAACCTCGCGCTTGTAGTGATAATCGCCTGCCGCCTCACCCAGCGCTTGGGTAAGCAGTCCTGCCCCCATGTAGATCGTTCGTCTGTCATACTTGCTCAGTCCATCGCGCACGAACTCGGTTTCCTCGCAGTAGTCGGCGATCGCGCCCCACAATGCGACTCGATCCAAGTCTGGGTTGATGCCTGATTCAAAAAGTCGGAAGGTAATCTCCGAAGCACTCGTGCCTATCTCGTGAGCAAGCTGCGTGGCCGGGATGTCCCTCTTCAAGGTGTTAGGGGGGAGCGGGTGGTGGTCGATGTAGACGACCTCATCCTTCTGCGCAAGTTCGCGTATGCGTTTAAATATCTCCTCTTTATGGGTCTCGCTTATTGCGATATCTGAAATGAAGACTACGTTGCCAGGATCAATTTTGTTGAGATCGCGCAGGAGTGTTATCGGGCGGGTGAACCAAACCTCCGCATTGGGAAAGCGCGCCTTAGCGAGGGCTGCTGAGCATATGCCATCGGTGTCGCCGTGAGATAGAATTTTTACAGCCAAATCTCCACCTTATAATAATTTATGCGGTCCCATTTTAATTTTAGGGATGCGGATACCACCCTTCTCAGAAAGGATGAAAAGCACCCTTTATAAGGTTTATAAATTACTTTCGGTGCCCTCTCTCCCCCAAAGCGGCTTAAATCTCCGTTTGAACTTTAAACGATATTATGCAAAACCCTAATCAAAATGTAACAAAATTGCTGGATGTGTGGAACATTCAATACAGAATAGATAATAACAATAGATTTGTTGTTAAAAGATCGAAGCGCAAGTTACTTGTTCCGCTCGTTGGAGAAGACATTGCTTATGTGTTAGGTATCATTTGCGGAGATGGATGTCTAAAAACACCACAACCAAGGAAATGTGGAGGCGACAGGTTTACGGTTATGATTTATATGCCAAACTCAATCAACGGGAAAATGCAAGCTGAATACATTTGTGAACTCTTTGAGAAAAATTTTGGGTACATGCCGAGTGTAACTAAACGAGAGAGAGCAAACAAAAGTTGGCTAGAAATTCAAGTAAACAGCGTAGTGATTTATGCATATTTTGTCAGTTTGGGCTTGCCAATTGGCAAGAAGTACGGAAAACTCAAAGTTCCTCTCGTAGTGCATGAAAAGAAGCTTTTCAGAAGATTTTTGTGTGGATTGATAGATTCAGATGGACACTTTACTAAATCCGAGTTGGTTATCGTTCAGAAAGACAGGGTCTTTCTCGACCAAGTGGTAAGATTAAGTCTGAAGTTTTTGAGCATTAAATTCACACTTCCAAAAGCGAACATCAAAAGAGTAGCGGGGAAAATTTACAAATGGTATTATACACGCTCAAAAATGTATTTTAGTTATAATAACCTAGAAAAAACGGGTCCGGGGGCCCGTAAGTAGGAGTCAATCCTACCGGGAGGCTCAGCTGGTTAGAGCGCTCGACAGCTACTTAAGTTGGGCGAAGCTCATAACCGAGTGGTCAAGGGTTCGAATCCCTTCGGGCCCACCACCTTTTTTATCTGGACAACCACTAACACAGCAACGCTAGTTCCCATTCTTTCTTATCGTTTGCCTGTTTCAAAATTCCATTCGTGTGTTGAAAATATTCATGCATTCTTGTCTAATCTGCTCACAAATTCAACCTTGCGATACACTTTATTTTGTAATGGTGGAACTAAATTTGTGCCCCGGTGGTGTAGACCGGTCAATCATGTCGGCCTTTCGTGCACTATGCGAGGAAAGCCGGTGACGCGGGTTCGAATCCCGCCCGGGGCACCAAGGTGATTGGGATGGAAAAAATAGAGGTGCCAAGTCAAAAAGCGTATAGATTAATTTACCCGCGGCTGGTCGTTCTTGTCAGTTGTATCGACCCTGCGACCGGGAAGCCCAATATAATTACAATCGCTTGGGCCACGCCGCTCTCCGCGAACCCACCGCTTGTTGGGATCCTCGTTGCCCCCCGGCGGCACTCCCACGAGCTCATCGCGCGCGCCAAAGAATTCGTAATCAATATCCCCACCGTTGAAATCCTCGACAAAGCGATCAAGTGTGGCAGAGCCTCTGGGCGCGAGCATGACAAGTTCTCCGAGATTGGGTTGACTGCCAAGCCCGCAAAAGTCGTTAAATCTCCGATCATCGAAGAATGCGTTGCCCATCTTGAGTGCAAGCTTGTGAACCAGATTACCACGGGAGACCATACTCTATTCGTGGGAGAGGTGGTCGCAGCGTACGCGAACGAGGGCACATTTGACGGTAGATTTATGAATATTGAAAAAGTCCGGAACTTCTACCAAGTTAGTGGCGACACCTTCGCGATTTTGAGCAAGGATTTGTTGAAACCTGAGTTCTGACCAAATATTTTTAACATAGCTAAAAGTGAGCAGGGAGATGAGTGTACGGCAAGTGATGAAGGAGACGGCCAAGCCTGAGTTCTTGCTTGACACGGTTGATTGAGTTTATAAGTAGTCAGCAAGTAAAATTTATACAGGCGGAGAAATGAAAGCACCAAGAGAGGAACTTACCGCCCGGGATATACTAAGACCAGAAATTCTGTTGTTTGTCGCGGCTATTTTCGTTATCATTTCAGGGATAGGGGCAGGACTTATTACCATGGTAATTATTGCGCTGATGATGATAGTGGCTGTCGGAATCTCATTTGGGGTCATTGTTAGTTCACTCTTAGAAAAAGCATTTTCAATTTTCAGTGTTTCTATCGTTTGTGGAGTGATCCTATTTTTCTACAGTGTAGAGAACCTTGCAAGAGGAGGAAGCCATTGGAGCCTAGTGATACTGCTTGTTGGCAGCCTGATAACTCTTTTAGCCGCATTCATGGCATTTCATAGGGCAAGACCCGGATTTAAGCGAGGAGCAGGATTATAGTCGGGCCTCAAAACGTCGCCGGGGCTCGATACCTTAATTAATTCATTCCAGATATTGTTAATGCAGTTTAGCTGGTGACCACATGCCCGACTGCCCAATCTGCGGTAAACCTCTTGAGCCGCCGATGGTTAAGTGCTCGAGCTGCAACGCCGAGCTCCACCGAGCATGCGCGAAGCGAACGATGGGCAAGTCCTATTGTAAGGACTGCTACAAGCAGGCAAAAAAACAGGCGCGCTTCGAGCGAATGGTTCAGCACGAGGCTCTCGGCAGGGAAAAGCCGGGCAGGATGTGGTAGTTTTATCTTCTGAGGTGAAATCTGAGTTGGGCGGGGGTAGCCAAGTCAGGTCAAAGGCGTGAGGTTTAGGACCTCATCCCGAAGGGGTCCGCAGGTTCGAATCCTGTCCCCCGCACCACCATAGGTTTATTTTAAGAAAGCTAGAAAATGTGTCAACCGCTTAAGGTGTCAAGATGCCAAGACCAACAGGACCAACGAACCCCGTGCTGCGAAGGCTCGTGCGAGAGCTTCGGGCAAGAGGCAAGAAGCAGAGGGTACGCTTTTGGCGCGATCTAGCGGAGCGCCTCGAGCAGCCCCGCCGAGCTCGGGCCGAAGTCAACCTCAGCCAGTTGAACCGTTACTCGGACGAGGGGAGCACAATTGTCGTGCCCGGCAAAGTTTTGGCAGCTGGCAAGTTAAATCACGCGATCTCCGTTGCTGCCTTCAAGTTCTCGGGTGCGGCCAGACGAAAAATCATGACCGCTGGCGGTAACGCTCTGACCATCCAACAGCTGCTCGAGCAAAACCCGAGCGGCAAGGGCGTCAAGCTGATGGAGTGAGAAACATGATTATCAACGGAAAGGATTTGGTCTTGGGGAGGCTCGCGAGCTTCGCGGCGAAACGTCTGCTTGAGGGCGAACATGTGATCGTGGTGAACTCCGAACAGGTCGTGGTTTCCGGTAGAAAAGAAGCTACCTTCGACGTTTACGACGCTTGGCTCGAGGTTCGAAACCTTACCAATCCCCGCAAGGGGCCTTTCCACCTTAAGCGCCCTGAGGAACTCGTGCGCCGGGCGATCCGAGGAATGCTGCCCTTTGACAAACTCAAGGGGCGAGCGGCCTATCGTTGCCTTCGCGTTTATGTTGGGGTGCCCCGGGAGCTCGCCAGCAAGGAGATACAAACTCTGTCCGAAGCCAGCCTTGAGCGGCTCGGCACGCGACGTTTTATAAGAATCGGGACCCTCAGCAAACACTTGGGAGCGAGGTTCTGATGAAGGTTGTGCTCGCAACTGGCAGACGTAAGGCCGCACTCGCTAGGGCTAGGGTGAAGGATGGCAAGGGGCACGTGTTCGTCAACCGCCGCGCGCTCGAGGTTTACGAGCCGGAACTCGCGCGACTCAAGATTTTTGAGCCGTTGACCTTGGTGCCTGAACTCGCGCGCCGCGTCGACATTGATGTCAACGTCGAGGGCGGGGGTTTCATGGGACAGGCGGATGCTGTTCGCACGGCCATCGCCCGGGGGCTCATCGAGTGGTCGGGTGACCCCAAGGTGCGGGAGCTTTTTAAGCAGCACGACTGGACTTTGATAAAGAGCGACGTGCGCTTCAAGGAGCCCAAAAAACCTGGGGGGTCCGGCGCGCGCGCAAAATATCAGAAGAGCTACAGGTGATCGCATGCGGGTAGTTCGTTGTATAACTTGCGGCAAGCTGCTGGGCGACAAGTACGAGGAGTTCGAGCAGCGCGTCAAAAAGGGGGAGAAGCCTAAACGCGTGCTCGACGAGTTGGGGGTCAAGCGCTACTGTTGCAGGAGCACGATACTCACGAGCGTAGACCTGACCGAAGAAATAGCGAAATTCAAGCGCTAAGTGTATTTTTACTTGAAAAGCTATTGTTAATTGGTCCATGAACATGAAGACCGAATGGTATTTAGATTTCGTCGACCCGAGCTACAGACCCTCGCGCGAGGACTTGATCGTCCTGTTTAGAGTTGAGCCTGCGAGTGGCATTAGTATGCGGGAGGCCGTGGGACGCGTGGCCTCGGAGAGCTCGATCGGCACCTGGACCACCCTTACGACGATGACGCCCGAAAAGCGACGACTCATGGCGAAGGCCTACGAAATTAAAGGGCGGTGGGTAAAGGTGGCCTACCCGTTTGACCTCTTCGAGGCGGGAAACATGCCCCAAGTGCTCAGCTCAATCGCGGGCAACATCTTCGGGATGAAAGCCGTGCGCAATCTCAGGCTTGAGGACTTGCGGTGGCCGCCAAGTCTTATAAAATCGTTCAAGGGCCCCCAGTTTGGCATCAATGGGATTAGGGAAATTTTCAAAGTGAATGACAGGCCACTGACTGCAACGGTGCCGAAGCCGAAGGTCGGGATGAGCAGCGAGGAGCATGCTCAAGCAGGATACGAAGCCTGGGTGGGTGGCATCGATCTGCTCAAGGATGACGAGAACCTCTCTGGGCAGCGATTCAACCAGTTCGAGCGGAGGGCGGCACGATCGCTAAAGCTACGCAATCGAGCCGAGCGGGAGACCGGAGAACGAAAGAGCTACTTGATTAACGTGACCGCCGAGACACGCGAAATGCTCCGCCGCGCGAAATTCGTGAAGGAGCGAGGTGGCGAGTACGTGATGGTCGACATTCTGACAGTGGGGTGGGCGGGAGTTCAATCGCTGCGCGAGGAATGCGAAGACTTAGGACTCGCGATCCACGCTCACCGCGCGTTCCATGCTGCATTCACGCGCAAGCCAGAGCATGGGATGTCGATGCTGGCCATTGCAAAAATCGCTCGCCTCGTGGGCGTCGACCAGCTCCACATCGGCACCGCAATAGGGAAGCTTGAGGCGCCACGGGAGGAGGTTCTGGCGCTACAAAGAGCAATCATAAATCGTAACGTTAAAAGCGGGCGACAAATCCTAGCTCAAGAGTGGCGCGCGATCAAGCCTGTTTTCCCCGTCATCTCGGGCGGGCTGCACCCAGGTTTGATACCCGAGATCATCGACATGTTTGGAAAAGACATCATCATCCAGATAGGAGGCGGGGTGTGGGGACACCTGGACGGAGGACGAGCGGGGGCAGCAGCCGTACATCAGGCCATCGATGCCGCGATGGAGGGGGTTTCGCTCGAGGAATACGCCAAGGAAAGAAGGGAATTGAGGGCCGCTCTCGAGAAGTGGGGGCGTATCAGGCCCAAGTAGAGGTGATTTGATGAGTTCCTTGAAATATGAAGTAAAGTTGATCACGCCCGAGGAGAAGGAGAGGCTCTTCGAGCTCAATTTAAAGCGGTACTTGTATACCAAGAAGGCGAACATCTACGGCTGCTGCATAAAACTCCTGACCGAGCTGGAAGACGTGAAGAATCTGTGGGAGGAGAACTTCTACACGATGGACGAGAATGTCCGATCTCACGGTCGCCTCATAGTTTTGAGGGAGGAAGAGGGCCAGCTCGGCGTGAAGTATGACCCATATACTAACACGGCTTTTCTGACCAATGTCGACTACTACGGATGGGTAAAGAGTATCACTCTTTCCGTGGCGGGCGATGTCCTCGAAGACGAGCATGGGATATACTCCGTCCACGGGGCGGCGATAGACGTAGAGGGAATGGGTGTCTCCATCATAGCACCTCCGAAAACCGGCAAGACTACCCACTCGTGGGGCCTGCTGAGATTGAAGGGGGCGAGGCTGGTGACGGATGACTGGTATTTCGTGAGGATTTACGAGCAGGGCCCTCTGGCTTTCGGCTCGGAGAAGAACTGCTACGTCGAGGCAGATATCGGGAGCATATGGAAGGAATACGAAGAGCTCGTGAAAAAAGTTCGTTTCGACGAGCGTGGAAGGGCGATCGTAAATGTGAGGTGGATAGTGGGCAGCGGTGGGGTGATCCCCATGACAACACTCAGGAAAATCATCATGCTCAAGAGGGATAGGGATGACTCAAGGGTGATCAGAAAGCTCAGTCCTGAGGAGGCATTGGATTATTTGTTGGTAAATGATTTTTGTAATCCTCATCAGTTGGTGAGAGATCAACGAAAGCTGCAACTCAGGAAGGATTTTTTCAAAAGGCTTTTCAAATTGACGGATGTTTATCTGGTCAACACCGTTGAGCCGCCCCAAGAAACCAACAGACAGATAGTGAACGTCATCAAGAAATAATCTCTGGCAGCTTGTTTTTATTTAGGTGGAGATAGATTCCTCAGGGGGGCCGTGGGGTAGCTTGGTCTAGCCTCCCAGCTTGGGGTGCTGGTGACTCGGATTCAAATTCCGGCGGCCCCACCACTATTTCCGTTTCCAAAGCGCATAGATGACGAGAACTGAAGGCAGAATCACCAACGCTGCAACGAACGCGTAGAAAATCACAAGCGCCAGTCTAGTGACTCCATAGGTCATGAAACCACTTACCAAGAACACACAAAGCAGAACAAGGTAGGTCCTTCGTTCGACTGCTCCTGCCACCTTCTTTCATCCTCGCACCCTTAAGCGCTTCGTATGTGCGCTTCCAGTCTGTGCAATCTCCGGCGCATCTCCTTTTTTGTGGATTTGATTAGCTCGTGGGTCCGAAGTGTGAGGTAGCTATAGGCAAGCTTCCTTTTTTTGGTGATTACCCTTTTTCTTCTGATGAGTCGAAACTGAAGGAGGAGTTTCAGGTGGGTTCTTATCGCTCGCTCAGAATTTTTGCTCCGTGCGACTATTTCAGATACCAAAAGTCCCCTTTTACTTCTCGCCAAAATGTTAAGAATTTTCCTACCCGTGCCTTGAATGTTGAGAAAACTGGATATTTCCATGATAAGATTGTCCGCCCCCATTTTTATCACGTTTACTCATACGAAAAAAAACATAAATATCTTGTGACCCAACTCCTATGCAGAATAATTTGCACCTCAATTGGGGGTACCGGATGAGTGAGATAGTTCTAACTGCAGATCGTTCGTTGATGTCAGATTACGGCGGTGGTATATTCGTTGGTTTTGCAGCCTGCGCACCCAAGTTGATACCCGAGTGGTTATACAAACGATTACTCTGCCCGCCGATTCCTGAGCATGATGGTATCGCGAAATTCGCTCCTTGCGGAACTAGGAAGATAGAAGCAGCCTTGCTTGAGAAAGGGTTTGACATCTCTGTCGCACACCCTGAGCACTTACATAAAGTTATCAATGAGGAAACCAAGGCAGTAGGAATCACGGCTAACGATCCCCTCGGCTTGGGGCCCGCCTCTTCAACATTCAGTGGTTTGATAAAGAAGGAGACTTACACGGCGTTTTATTACCGGAAGCTCCTCGCGAATTCTTCGCTCAGAGAAAATGGAGCGAAGGTGATAGCTGGGGGCCCCGGCGCATGGCAGCTTGCGGATGAACGGATAATGACCAAGCTCGGCATAGATTGTGTCGTTGTTGGTGAAGGCGAGATAACCGCAGTAGAGATGTTCGAGCGAGCGTTGAACGGTGAAAAGCTACCGAGAGTTGTAGAAGGAGAGGTTGTGCCCCTTAAGCGGATCCCCTCCATTAAAAATCCAACTATATGCGGGCTAGTTGAGATTGCACGAGGTTGCGGGAGAGGATGTAAATTCTGCATCCCCACGCTTTTGAATTATAGATGCATACCGATAAAGCAAATCCTAGATGAAGTCAAAGTCAACCTTAACGCTGGAGCTGAGGGGGCGTTATTACATGCAGAAGATGTTCTCAGATATGGTGCCAAAGGTGTGATTCCAGACGAGGAGAAAGTCACGAAACTTTTTAGGGAGGCCCTGAAGCTGACAAATAATGTCTGGCTCTCTCACTTTGCTTTTGCATCCGCGATGGCGAAGCCCAGCCTCATCGAGCGCCTGACGGAGATGTTGAATTCAAAATCCAATGGAGAGCTGCAGATATCGGGTCAAGTAGGTATAGAAACGGGATCCCCAAGGCTGGTGAGGGAGCACATGAGAGGCAAAGTGGCCCCCTTCAAACCCGAGGAGTGGCCGGAGGTGGTGGTGGAAGCCCATAAGTTGTTGTGTGATAACAACTGGCAGCCGTGTTCGACGTTGATAATGGGGCTCCCCAAGGAAACTTCTGAGGATGTCATGAAAACAGTTGAGCTAGTCAAATGCCTAGATGAGTACAACTCCCTCATCGTTCCCCTTTTCTTCGTGCCGATAGGTGCGCTGGATACGAAGAAATTTTTCACGGTCGAGGACATGCTGCCGGAGCACTGGATGCTGCTCGGGGCCTGCGTGAAACACGACATGAAGTGGGTTGGCGAAATGGCAGACGACTACTTCCAGAGCCGCCCTATACAAAAAATCCTAGTCGGAAAATTCATCTTGAACTTGATGAAAAAAAAACTGAAACCATACATAAAGCAGATGGAGCAGGGGATAAACCCGTTGCCCAAACAGCATCCTAAAGATTAAACAGTTGACTGTTGGTAAGTTTAAAAGGGCCTCGATGCGGTTAAAGGTTGCCCTCATTGGTTGTGGCGCAATAGGCACGGTGTTGGCCCAAGCCATCGATGAAGGTAGGGCCGGCAAAGCTGAACTCGTTTGGCTTTATGACTTAAAATCAGAGAAATCCGAGGTTTTGGCGAAAAAGCTGCGTTTAAGACCACGGATAGCGAGGAGCGTGGCAGAGATATACTCCGACAAAACCGTGGGCTTGGTCATTGAGGCATCCTCCCAACTGGCGGTTGAGCAGTACTCGCTCGATGTCCTTCGCTCAGGTAAAGATATCATGGTGATGAGCGTAGGCGCATTTGCAGACGAGGAGTTGTTGAAAGAAGTGCGCAGCGCAGCTGAGCAAAGCGGTCGTAGGATCTACATCCCGTCAGGTGCTGTGTTAGGCATCGATGGGATAAAGGCGGCCGAGCTAGGCGAAATCAAGGAGGCAACGTTAACGACGCGGAAGCCGCCTGCAGCGCTGGCTTACAGCGCGTACCTCGAGGAGCGCGGCATCACCCTAAAGGGGCTAAAAAAACCTCGTGTCGTATTTGAGGGTTCCGCCCGGGAAGCGGTCAAGGTATTTCCCCGAAGCGTGAATGTAGCCGCGACTTTAAGCTTAGCGGGCATCGGGCTAGACAAAACAAAAGTTCGCATCATCGCCGACCCAAAGCTCCGTCTCAATGTGCACGAGATTCGCGTCCGGAGTAAAGCGGGCGAATTCGTCACCGAAGCGCGAAACGTCTCGTTCCCGGATACCCCAAAGACTAGTTACTTGGCAGCGCTTTCAGCCATTCGTACACTTCGTAGGATGACTGAAGTTATTTGTATCGGTACCTGACTCAAAAAGGATAAATGCGGACGGGCGAGTTATTTTTACAAGTTGGGGTATATCATGCAGTTGCAAAAACTTGAAGAGAAAATAAGGGAATTGAAGAAGAGAGAAAATGCGATCATCCTTGCGCACAACTATCAGGCACCAAAGGTTCAACTTATAGCGGATTACCTTGGAGATTCGTTGGACTTGGCGAGGTGCTCTACCAAGGTGGATTGCAAACTAATCGTGTTCGCGGGGGTGAGATTCATGGCTGAGATAGCAGCGATGTTAAACCCTAAAAGGACAGTTCTTATGCCCGACCTCGCGGCATGCTGCCCATTGGCTGAACAGCTCCCAGCGCAAACAGTGTGCGAGGCCAAACAAAAGCATCCAAATGCCGTTGTAGTGCTGTACATCAACACGCTTGCCGAGGCTAAAGCACAGGCGGATGTTTGCTGCACCTCCGCGAATGCCGCGCAGATAATCAACGCGCTCGATGAGGAGGAAGTGCTCTTCGGACCGGACCGCAATCTAGCTTGGTATGCGCAACAGCGAAGCGACAAGTGTATCATACCTCTCCCAGAACGCGGGTATTGCTACGTACACCGCATGTTTCAAGCTAATGACATTGTGCGTCTTAAGGAGAAGTATCCAAATGCTGAGGTGCTCGTGCATCCCGAGTGCGACCCGGAGGTTCAGCAGCTCGCAACGCACATCTGCAGCACGAGTCAGATGTTGGTGCGCGCCAAGGCATCGCCAGCGAAGCGATTCATCATTGTGACTGAAGTCGGTATGGTCGAGCGACTCAGGCGAGAGTTCCCAACGAAGGAGTTCATCCCCGCGCTTGAAACGGCGATTTGTAGGGATATGAAAAAGCACACACTTGAAAAAGTTTACCTAGCCCTTCGTGACAAGAAAAATGTGGTGCGAGTACCACCGAGGATAGCGAAGCGTGCCCGCATCACGATCGAACGTATGCTCGAAATTTCGGGGAGGGCAACACGTGACTAGTGTATCAGCGAGGAAGAAGATCCGTGAGATGCTGATGGAGGATATTGGCTCCGGTGATGTGACATCGGAGGCTCTCATTCCGCCGAAGGTCACGGCCGTGGCTGAAATCACCGCCAAGCAGCCTGGAGTACTAGCTGGGGTAAGCGAGGCGATGGTAGCCTTTGAGGAGGTTGGGGTACAAGCGAAAGCCCTCAAGTCCGATGGGCAACCAATAAAGGCTGGAGATGTGATCCTGCGCCTCGATGGTTCGGCCAGAGGCATCCTCGCGGCTGAGCGAGTGGCGCTTAATTTGCTGATGCGCATGAGCGGCATTGCAACGGCGACGTGGGGGCTAATTGACCGGGCTAGGAAGAAAAACTCCGATGTTGTGATAGCGGCTACGCGGAAAACTGCCCCGCTTTTGACCTACTTCGACAAGCGCGCGGTTCAGGTTGCTGGGGGGGAGCCTCACCGATACAAACTCAGCGACCACATCCTGATCAAGGGCAATCATCTCAGGCTGGTCGGTTCGGTGAGTAAGGCAGTCCTCCAAGCGCGTGAAGGCAGCCGAGTGAAGAAGGTGGAAGTTGAAGTAAGCAAGCCGGATGACGCATATGAAGCCGCTCGTGCGGGTGCGGATGTGGTAATGCTCGACAACATGAAGCCGACAGACATCATACGCGCGATAAAGGCGCTTGAGCGAGGAGGGATGCGAGACCGGGTCACCCTCGAAGCCTCAGGGGGGATCGACCATTCAAACGTGGAGAGCTACGTGGCGACCGGTGTGGATGTGATATCATCGAGTTACATTACCATGCGGGCCCCCGCGCTGGACATGAGGTTGGAACTGAAAAGCAAGGGTTTTAAGTCCGCCGCTGGCAGGAGGAAGCAGAAATCGAGGTAATTCGATGGCAGAGTTCACGCCTGTTGGTCAAAAAGCATACGATGCGCTTAAAAAGCTCGGAGCCACGAATCCGGATGCGCTGAGGACCACAGACGACATTATGCGCGTGGCCCGCCTACCAAAAGGCATGACGAACAACGCGCTGATGGAACTCGTCGCGAAGGGGTATGCGAAACGCGTGGCGCGACAGAAGACTGCCGGCTACTACGCCACGAAATGACTAGCTACGATGCCCCCTTCCGCTATTCACCCAATTTTACGGGGCGAGTTGGAGATAGGTTTAATCTTTTGAAAAATAAAAATAAGCTCAATGAAGCGAGTTGGTGTTGCTGAGCTGCCCCTGCACGGTGGTCGATGTCCACCTTGGTTGTTTAGTCGGATGAAGCGTTTGGGCGGGGCAATAGCCGAGATAATCGTGCACGAATACGGGAGACAGGAATTTCTCAGAAGAATGAGCGATCCTTTCTTTTTTCAAGCTCTGGGATGCACGCTTGGGTTTGACTGGCATTCATCGGGATTGACTACTACCGTATGTGGTGCGCTGAAGGAGGCGATAAAACCGGAGGGGCTCGGCATCGCAGTCTGCGGGGGAAAAGGTAAGGTTTCGAAGCGAACGCCGAACGAAATTCAAAAACTCGCGGATGTTTTCTCTCTCTCCTCCCAAAAAGTTGAATCTCTCAGGTACGCGAGCAAGATGGCCGCGAAGATTGACAACGCTTGTGTACAGGACGGGTACCAGCTATATCACCACGTTTTCGTGCTCAGCGAAGATGGGGATTGGGCCGTGGTGCAGCAGGGAATGCATGAACAGCTGGCTAGGCGCTACCACTGGCTTTCCGAGGGCGTCCACAGCTTCGTCGAGGAGCCGCACTCGGGTATTGTAGGCGATCGCCGGGAGGAAGTGGTTCTCGACATGACCGCGCGTGAGAGCGGTGAAGCGAGAAAAGCTAGTTTAGACCTCGTGCGTGACGATCCGAAGCGGTTGGGGAGTTATGTCCGAGAAACAGAACAGCGGTCACTTGATGAATACCTAGCGCGCTCGCCTCAGGTGCGCACCCTCATCATGCCAACTCAGCACACTATTTCAGAACTCACCGAGCGGACGATGACAGCGCTTCGCAAAGCCTATGAATTTCAGCCCGAAAGCTACGAGAAGCTGGTCGCAATCAGGGGAATCGGGCCAAAGGCTGTACGAGCCCTTGCCCTTGTTTCTGACTTGATCTACGGGAAACCACCTTCATGGAAAGACCCGGCACGCTTTTCTTTCGCGCACGGGGGAAAAGATGGGATTCCGTATCCGGTGGATAGGAGAACCTACCAAAAAACAATCGAAATCCTAGAAAGTGCTGTCCAAGAGGTAAAGGTTGATCAGAAGGAAAAGTTAAGTGCTATCCGCAGGTTGCATGAGTTTCTCGGGTGAAACCTTAAGAGTTCAAAAATCCCAATTTTTACTTGGCCCGCGGTAACTCAGTTTGGTAGAGTGGTCGGCTGTAGACCCAAGCCGAAACCGACATGTCGCCGGTTCAAATCCGGCCCGCGGGACCACTCACCTTTTAAATCTGAAAATCAAGAATTATTCGGACTGGCGGTCATAGCGGCGGGGCAACACCCGGTCTCGTCAGACCCCGGAAGTTAAGCCTGCCAGCGATTCGGACTGTACTCTTGTGCGAGAGCCAAGGGGAACTCCGAGACGCTGCCAGTCCACTTGAGTAAACTTATTATTGGCGCGACTCAGTTTTATTTGGGCCCTGGTGGTGTAGACCGGTCTAACATGCAGGCCTGTCGAGCCTGCGCCTCGGGTTCAAATCCCGGCCAAGGAGCTAAATGCTCCGCCGATGGGCGCCATTTGAACTCCGGGGTCGTTCATTTAATCGGCTGCACCTCTTTCAGGAAATCTTGGGGCTGGTAGATGAATTTAAAAATGAGTTTCTCGATTTCAATGGAGTAGAATCTGTGCGAGTACTTTTGCTTTCTACGATCGTAAACCCGCGGATAAAGTTAACAGACCCCTCATTTAGAAAGTCTTAAATGCGCTTCCGATGATTTTAAATAGCGAAAAGCATAAAAGGAGAGTCTAAGCCGCTTTCTTGGGCCCGTAGCGCAGTCTGGCTAGCGCACCGGCCTTTTAAGCCGGGTGTCGAGGGTTCGAATCCCTCCGGGCCCGTTGTAGGGCGGTGTGCGGGGAGAATATGTCAGCTAAATTTGATGTTGGGCAGCATGTGTTCGTGCCAAAACATGAGATATTGTTGAAGGAGAAGGCGCAAGAGGTCCTTGAGCGTTACAAGATTTTCCCCCACCAGCTCCCACTCATCAAAAGTTCCGATTCTGCCGCTAAAGCCATAGGGGCCAAGCCCGGCGACATCCTCAAAATCATCCGTAACAGTCCCACAGCGGGGAAAGCCGTCGTGTATAGGTACGTGATCAAGTAGGTGGTGGCATGCAGGACACTTGGCCTTTAGTAGAGGCTTTCTTCAAGGAAAAGGGGCTTGTGAGGCAGCACCTCGACTCCTATAATGCCTGCATCGAGCGTGGGATTCAGCATGTCATTGACGGAATAGGTGGCGTAGATCTCGATATCGCGGGCGTCGACGTCAAGTTTGGTCAGGTGAGATTAGGTAGGCCCTCGGTGAAGGAAGCCGATGGGTCCCGTCCAGAAATATTTCCGAGCGAGGCGAGATTGCGAAATCTCAGCTACACCGCACCGATTTATCTTGAAGTGCGTCTTATCAAGCAGGGAAAGGAACAGCCCACGGACGAAGTGTATATCGGTGAGCTGCCAGTAATGCTCAAGTCGAAACTCTGCAAGCTGAATGGAAAGAGCGAGGATGAACTGATAGCTGCCGGCGAGGACCCTCTAGATCCTGGGGGTTATTTCATCGTCAATGGTTCGGAGCGCGTGATCGTCACCCAAGAGGACCTTGCGTCGAACTCGATTTTGGTAGAGCGAGATGAGCGCATGGGCACCGCGGTGGCGAAGGTCTTCTCGACCCAGCGCGGTTTTCGGGCACTCGTCGTGGTCGAGCGGAAGCGCGATGGTCTGTTGCGCGTCTCGTTTCCAGCTGTTCCAGGACAAGTACCGTTCGTGGTTCTGATGCGTGCCTTAGGACTCGAGAGCGATCGCGAGATTGTCGAAGCTGTTTCCGATGACCAAGAGCTCATTCGTGAACTCTTCGAGAACCTACAGGAAGCGGTCGAAATAAAAACGCGCGAGGATGCACTCGACTTAATAGGGAAGCGAGTGGCAATAGGGCAGACCAAGGAATACCGGCTGGAGCGGGCCCAAGAGGTGTTAGACAGGTACCTTTTACCACACATAGGCCCCCGCTCAAAGGACCGCATCGGTAAGGTGTACTATCTAGGTAGGATGGCTGAGCAGGTGATAGAACTTGCACTCGGTCGGAGAGATGTAAACGACAAGGACCACTATGCGAACAAACGGCTGAAACTGGCGGGTGATTTGCTCGAAAACGTGTTCAGGCTAGCTTTCCTCAACCTCACCCGGGACATCAAATATCAGCTCGAGCGGGCAAATGCGAGGGGCAGGGAGCTCAACGTCAAGACTGCGGCGCGCGCGGACGTGCTGACAGAACGAATCCGGCACGCTTTGGCCACCGGCAACTGGCCGGGTGGACGATCCGGGGTGAGCCAGCTCTTAGACCGGACGAACTACATTGCTGCCATCTCACACTTGCGTCGCGTCGTCTCTCCCCTGAGCAGGAGCCAGCCTCACTTCGAGGCACGTGACCTCCACCCGACGCACTGGGGGAAGATTTGTCCGTGCGAGACTCCGGAGGGTCCGAACTGTGGGCTTGTGAAAAATCTCGCGCTGATGGCCGAGATCTCGACAGGGACCGAAGAGGGGAAGGTCGAGCGGCTCTTGTACAAGCTTGGCGTCATAAAGATCCAGAAGGGTAGCGAGCACAAGGGCAAGAGCGTTGTTTATATCAACGGGCGATTAATCGGCATAGCCGAAAATGGGCGAATGCTTGTGGAGGAATTCAGGCGTCATCGTCGTAAGGGGAGCGTCGATGAGCAAATCAACATAGCATATAGGGAGGACACAAACGAGGTGCGGATAAACACGGACGCCGGCCGGGTGCGTAGACCAGTGATTGTCGTCGAGGGCGGGAAATTCCTTCTGGCCGATGAACACATCGAGAAGGTCAAGGCTGGTGAACTCACTTGGCGCGACCTGATTCGAGAGGGCATAATTGAGTACTTAGACGCCGAGGAGGAGGAAAACTCTTTTATCGCGATCTCGCAACAGGAACTGACGCCAGAACACACTCACTTGGAGCTTCACCAGCTAGCAATCTTGGGGATAAGCGCAGCCCTCATTCCCTACGCCGAACACAATCAATCACCGCGAAATACTTACGGCGCGAACATGGCCAAACAGGCGCTCGGGGTTGGGGTAACCAATATTCACAACCGCGTGGATACGCGGAGTCACTTTTTACACTACCCACAAGTCCCACTTATCTGGACCAAGGTGATGGACGCGGTTGGCTTCGACCGCAGGGCTGCTGGGCAGAACGTTGTGGTGGCAATCGCGACCTACGGCGGCTACAACATGGAAGATGCTCTCATCGTCAATAAAGATTCCATTGATCGTGGCTTTGGGCGAACGACGTTTTACAGGGCTTACGAGGCCGAGGAAGGCAGGTATCTTGGGGGGCAAGAGGACAAGTTCGAGATCCCAAGCGAGGAGATCCGAGGATATGCTGACGCGAGCCTCTACCGGAACCTTGGGGACGATGGGATAACTGAAATTGAATCCGAAGTTCGGGGCGAGGATGTCTTGATTGGGCGAACAAGCCCACCGAGATTCTTAGAGGAGATAGACGAGTTCGGCATCGCAGTCGAGCATGGACGTCGGGAAAGTTCGATAAGGGTCAGACACAGCGAGGAAGGGATAGTTGACATGATTCTCGTAAGCACGACATCTGAGGGAAACAAACTCGTGAAGGCGCGGGCCAGGGATCTGCGCATACCAGAGATTGGGGACAAGCTTGCGTCTAGGCATGGTCAGAAGGGAGTCATTGGAATCATCCTCGATAGCGCGGACATGCCATTCACCGAAAGTGGGATAGTGCCTGATGTCCTCATCAACCCGCACGCCATCCCCTCACGCATGTCGGTAGGACAGTTGCTGGAGATGATTGCCGGCAAAGCCGGGGCGATCGCTGGGCAACGAATTGATGGTACGCCATTCGGGGGAATGCCGGAAAAGCAAATGCGCGAAATGCTTTGCGCTTATGGGTTCAAGCACACAGGTAAGGAGGTAATGTATAATGGAATCACTGGTGAGATGATCCCCACGGACATCTTCATCGGTATCTGTTATTACCAAAAGCTTCACCATATGGTGGCGGACAAAATTCATGCTCGCTCTCGAGGGCCGGTACAGGTTTTGACTCATCAGCCGACCGAGGGTCGGGCGCGCGAAGGGGGGCTGCGCTTCGGCGAAATGGAACGCGACTGCTTAATTGGCCATGGTGCAGCGATGATGCTGAAGGAGCGCCTCTTGGACGCTTCGGATAGGTACACCAGCCTGATATGCGGCAAATGCGGCAGCTTTGCGATTTACGATAGGAGGCGAGATCGTACGTATTGTCCAGTTTGTGATGAGGACTCGGAGATTTACGGGGTAGAGATATCCTACGCATTCAAGTTACTCATCGACGAGCTTAAGTCGATGTGTATGTCACCACGCTTGCGGCTGAAGGATAGGGCCTAGGTGATGATTATGATGCACATCCCCAAAT
>CAZESD010000013.1:0-21671 GCA_964514945.1 Hadarchaeota archaeon (SeqCode) | reverse complement strand
CCCCTGAAAATAAAGCGAAATGTCTATGCATGAACTGTCCAAGTTTTGTCGGAGCTCCTGCGTTCTACTGCGCGATGGGCAAGGCAGAGAAACCTGTTGAGAAAAAAGGCTGCATATGCATGACATGCAAAGTATGGAAAGAAAACAACCTTTCTGGAGGATATTTCTGCGACTCGGGGAAAGCCCCATAAGTTAGCCGGGGGCATTCCCCCTTTTATTTTTTCAGCCTCAGCGCAAGTCCGTAGGTGCTTTCCACAAGATCTTTTATAGAATTCTCAAGTGCTTCGTTTTCCTTCATGCGCTTTAAATCCCGATCGGTCAATTCATCACTGGGGCCGACAAAGTAACATATCGCGTTAGCCGGCAGGTGGAATCCCATAAAATTCAGCGTGGACATCAACGTACCCGCTGACCTTTGATATCCATCTTCGTGGCCTATCACTACAACCCCAGCTACTTTGTCCTTTAACATTTTCACCCCGAAGACACTATCCATGTTTTCGATACAGTTCATTCTCTCGATCAGACATTGCATGAGGGCACAGTAATTGCCCCATCGGACGGGGGTGGCAAATATCACGATATCGGATTTGAAAATCGCTTCGTACACCTGCAACATCTGGTCGCCGGGCTCCTCCTCCATACGTCTGCAGGGATAATAACATTCCCTTGGTCCGAGCGAGTAATGACCGCCACAGTGAAAAATTCTGAGCTCACTCAGGTCGATTAATTTGGTTTTCGCACCCTTTTTTTGGAGCTGGTCGAGAACTCTTTTCAAAATCATCTTGCTGTTGCTTTCGCCAGCCATCTTGATTCTAGGAGAAGTGGAAATTCCCAAAACTTTTATTTCCACACTTTTCGAGCCATCCACAATATCACAAATAATATATACCTTAATATTATTTCAAAGTTAACGCGCTCCCTTCAAACGCTCACCCGTTCCCTGAAGTCAAAAAAGAAGATGATGTAATTGACCTGTTTTATAACTACATCACCCCATACGTCGGATCCTCACGCTGTTTGATCGCAATTATCTCATCCAATACCGCTAGCTCATCGCCCGAAAGCAGGCCCCGTAGATCCCGCTTCAGGGCGATCACATGCTCTCTCGGGACATCCGTGTATAAAACATCGCCCTCCTGAACGTTGCGCCCGACCACCCCGCCCTCGATTGATATCGCGAGCTCGTCCCCCAGCTTCGCCTCCTGCACCGATCGCTTCTCCTTTTGTAACTCGCGAATGGTGCCGACCGAGCGCCCGTCCCTGCGCATGAGCGGGTACTTTGGCCTGAGCACTCCCCCTAGCACATCTATCCCAACAATTGCGGGGTGGCTACGCCTGAAAATATAACCAGGTTTCAACGCGAACTTCCCGGGCCTGATGTAAACCTCGAGACGCTTTGCCCGAATCTCTTCGCGCTTCTGTTTCGTCCAATCTTCGTAGTTCTCCAGAAGCTTGTAGATGATCTCATCATGCAACACGGGTACTCCCTCGCGCTCTGCCTCGGTCTGCGCATCGGGTAAGACTTTCACGTTGAATGCCAGCACCACTCCAAGAAGTGGATCACTCTTCACCACGCTCACTGCCTCGACCACATCACGTCTCGAAACGTCGCCAATATCTGCACGGCGGATGGGTATGTCCTTCGCTTTGAGTTGACCCTCAAGCGCTTCAAGCGAGCCCAAAGCATCTGCCTTGAGCACGACACCATTGACATCCGTGCTTATCCGAATGCGCTCCATCTCTTGCTGGAGCTCCTGCCAAAGTTTTTCCGCCTCTGATGTATCCTTGATCGCCCAGAGCGGGGCCCCAGCGACGACTCCCTCGAGATTGGGTGCTGCGACTTTAACTCCGGCCGCCGCGGACACGCGCTCGACTGGTTTGAACTTGTCTTCGGGATCACGGATCTCGTCGAGCGGCTTCGGTTGGAGCAGGGCGCGGACCTTCGAGGTAATCACTTTATCGAGCCCTCCGACGGCAAAGGTATTCCCCTTGGCGAACGTGCCATCGTACACGATAACGTCGATGGCCTTCCCTAGTCCGACCTCCTCTTTCACCTCAAGCACAGTCCCCCGCGCCGGGCCCGTCACCTCGACCACCAACTCCTTTTCGAGAAATCGCTGCGCCAATCCAGCCAACATCGTAAGCACCTCTGGCACCCCTTCACCAGTCTTGGCGCTCGCCGGGACGATGCTCACCTGCTTTCGAAAATCACTCACACGGTCGAAGCGCTCGGCCTCAAAGCCCAGCTCGTGGAGTTTGCCGACCAGCTCGTAGATCTTGTCGTCAAGCGCGCCCTGCACCTCGACGCGCTGGCGGGCGAACGAGTCAAGAAAGCATGCCTTGGGCGAGGGCTGCCACCACGGCAAAAGATCGATTTTGTTCGCGACAATCATGAAGGGGGTTTTGTACGATTTCAAAATCGTCAGCGATTCAAGCGTCTGGGGCATGAAGCCTTCGTTGATGTCGACGACCAAAGCAGCGAGGTCAGCGAGCGCCCCCCCGCGGCGGCGCAGGTTGGTAAAGGCTTCGTGCCCGGGGGTGTCAATGAAAAGCATCCCAGGAAGAGTCACCTTTATTTTGAACTCCTCGAGAAGAGCACCACAAATTTGTTTGATGGTTTCCGCTGGGACTTCGGTCGCCCCTATGTGCTGAGAAATTCCACCTGACTCTCTGGCCGCAACTGCCGTGCCCCTGATGCTGTCCAACAACAAGGTCTTGCCGTGATCGACGTGCCCAAGCACCGAAATTATGGGCTGGCGGACTTTTCTTCCGACCATCTTCATCGCCTCGTTTTTAACATGCACTTGCTTTTGATTTAAACTGGGGCGCTTTGATGCACCCATTTTGAAAAAAATTAATTCTCAGGGCTAAGGCTACAATAGGAGGATATTTACCAAATGAACTCAGAAGGTATTTAAAGAATGTCGAAACTTACTAAATGTGCTTATTATGGAGAAAAAACAAGAAATTCCAAAAAAGAGACCCAAGGTTCCGATCGCTGTTCCGGTTGTCCTTTGTCCAGAATGCTACAAACCAATGGAAATCGTGGGGAAAATAGACGTGGATAAAGACGAGAGAACCCTTTTCAAAAAACGAACTAGGGCAGTTCCACACATTGAATTTCGTTGTTCCAGTTGTGGGATGGAATGGAAAGAATCGCTTGAGCGAAGAGGAGGAGGATGTTTTATCGCCACGGCGACTTTTGGGACTCCTATGGCACATGAGGTAAACATACTCAGGAAATTCAGGGACGGATTCCTATTACAAAATCGCACGGGAGAAATCTTTGTTCGCGCATATTACAAGCTATCTCCTCCAATAGCCCGCACGATTGAAAAATCTGAAATGCTGCGACGTTTCGTGAGAATTCTATTGACTCCTATCGTGAAGCTATTCAATTTGATCTATGGGAAACACTGAGCTGATAAAGGCGATCAACGAACTTTTCGACAAGCGGATCAAACACCAGAGAATCAAAAAGTATGGAGAGCATTCCAAAATTAGAACAGCAATCAGGTAGGAGCCGATAAAGCTGGCGCAATATTTGAGGGGAGAGAAAGAAATCTATGACTCTGTCTTGTTTTCAAGAAGCATGGACTAGTATTGATTACTAGACTCTGAGTCAAGTCTAGGGAAGAATCTGTTAAATTACCCATCTGATTTCTTCCCGTATTCTATTCACTATACTCTCGGGCAAGCCTGTCATCCTCTTCAAATCTTCCACCCCGTAGTCAAGCAGATTTTTCGCCAGCATTATCTTTGCCTGAAATAGTCTATCCTTTGTAAATCTGGTGACTGATCTCAAAATCGTCACAGGGTACAATTTCTTCCTCTCTATCATCTTCTCAAGGCTTTCCTTCCAGGGATACCTCCAGCTGGTTATTTTTAAGCCCACGCACTTCGCGTATTTCCTCGCATCCCTCGAACATTTCGTATTGCAGATCAGCCAAGCTTGGTCAAAATTTTCATTTAAGTCCAGAAATCTGGCGTAGCTGTACATGGCGACTTTTAGGTCCGTGTGAATTCCTGGAGCGTTATGGTACTTACATTCTATTAGATAGCGTTTGTTTTCCTTTTCCGCGACGATGTCAGCCTCATGGAAGATGCATTTGCCCTTTAGGATCTCACCGACCTTGGTTTTATACCCGTAATTTCGAAGCACCTCAGCCATAAATTCCTCAAAGTGGAAGCCCGCGGGACCGAGGGACATAATCGCCCTCTTCAGACCATATCTAGTCGCAGCCTCCGGTTCTTCTCTGAGCAGCTTGAGGATGAGGTGAAGGATTTCTTTTGTGGTTATACCTTCGTAAACTTTCCTTTCGACCTCCTCAGCAATTTTACTTGCGAGCTTTTCAGACGCCCCGGCTCTGAAACAGGTCTTCCTAACCTTCTCGATATCGAATTTCTCTTTTTCACCGGATGCCTTCGTTACGTGCATTATTTTCCCATAGAAAATAGGTTCATGACCCAATTAAAGTGCCCATTTTCCGAGGAGCCCAAAAACTGGGCAATCTGGGGTTTTCCGTGGACGTTTTTATGAAAAGAGGAGTTTTGAAAGCTTTTTTGTTGTTCCCACGGTTATAAGGTGGTGTTTACGGCTTAAAGGGTGCTCCACCACGCCCAAATAGCAATTGTTCGGGGGTAAAATTAGGAATATTGTAAAAGTCAAATTTTAACCTTGCTCGAATGCTCATAAAAGAGGATCTTAGGCTTCCCAAAGAAAATTCGCATCTCTCGTTCAGCGCTTTCCGCGGAATCTGCAGCGTGAATGACATTCTCCGTGATGCTCGACCCGAAGTCACTTCGAATCGTTCCTTTCGCGGCCTTGGTCGGGTCGGTGGCACCCGAGAGCTCACGCATTCGCGCTATCGCGTTTTCTCCTTCGACCAACATCACGACCACCTCGCCCGAAAGTACGTGCTCGACTAAGCGCTCGAAGAAATCCTTTCCCCGATGCACCGAGTAAAGCTCCTCTGCAAGCTTTCTGTCGAACCTCATCCGACGCATCGAAACTATTTTTAGACCAGACCTCTCGATCCGCGCGACTATTTCATCACTCAGGCCCTTTGCCACCCCATCCGGCTTCACCATCACGAAGGTTCGCTCCCTCAAGCCTTTCCCCTCGCTTTTCGGGAGCGTTCGGTCCACTTCACGCGGTGTGGCTTCCGCCCCAGCCCAAGGTTTCGCTCGCACTTGCTCGAGCACAGGAACAAGATCGACCCATCTCGCCGGACGAACATCAAGCCAGTGCCGGGCTCGACCCGTCCACCGCAGAAGGAGCACTTTCGCGCGACCGGCATTTAAGGCACCCTGATCTCCTTCGCTTCTCGCTCGGTCTCACGGAGTATGAGGATATCGCCCACGCGTGTTGGCCCCTTGACGTTGCGGGTTATGATGCGCCCCTTGTCTCGCCCCTCGAGCACGCGACACTTGACCTGCAAAATTCCCCCAGTTACGCCTGTGCGCGTTCGAATCTCGATTACCTCGGCCGGGAAGCCGAACTCCCTCTCAACTGGCATGGGCTCACTTCTTCAGCTCGCGGATGCGCTCGACGATTTCCTTTACAACTTCCGTCGCTTGTCCGGCTTCGGCTATCGTGACCGCTGCTGCCCCGAGGTCTATGCCTGCTGCTGCCCCGAGCTCGCGCTTGTTGGGAACGTAAATATAGGGGATACCCTTCTCATCGCAAAGCGGGGGCAAGTGAGCGACGATTTCAGCCGGATCGACGTCCTCGGCTATGATCACTAGCACGGCCTGCTTCCGCTCGACTGCCTTGGTTGTCTCATTCGTACCCTTCCGAAGTTTTCCCGTATCGCGCGCGCTCTCGACTGCCTCGTAAGCCTTATCCGCCAGCTCCTTCGGCACCTCAAATCGCACGTAAATTGGTCTGGCCACCTTAAACACCTCCTTCAGCTTCACCTTCATCATTCATAGGTTGTGACCTGTATCATACGAAGTCCAGTTGGTATTTTAATTTACCGATGGGCATAGACCGCGACGAGCTTCGGCCTGACCGCATCAACCCGAACGAACCCGTACCGCTCAAACTGTAAGATGGTGTCGACCTTGAGACCTGCCACCGCCGGCTCTGCTAGTCCAAATTCGCGGGAGTTATCAGGTTTTATCACTTCAACCTCTACTGCCCCTGCTGAAACCCACTGGATTTTCGGTACATCCGCGAGTTCAAGCCCCTGAAACTCGGCCTCGAGCACCTTTCCCTTCGAGCTAAGGGTCACATTCATTAAGTCCTTCAGGCGGAAGGTTTGTCCCTCCTGCAGAACTGTAGTATCTTCACCAGCGAGATAAAACACAAGCGCATCGCCCTCACACGCGAGCGGCAGAATCCGCTCCCCATGTTCAGGGTGACCCGGGTGCAAACGAAGCCGAACCTGCTTTAGGTCGGGCGCCTTCCGCACGAGCACCTTCACGGGGTTCGGGACGAAGAAATAGCGGTCCGCTCGCTCATCGGCGAACTTTCGGTTGTATGCGTAGAGTGTCTCCCAGCTGAGTGAGCTATCGACGAGCGTGGGACCAATATCTAAGATAAGCTGTTTAATCGCCTCGGGCACGAAGCCCAGGCGCCTGAGCGCTGCAATCGTCCCCAGCCTAACGTCGTCGTAGCCTGTGAGCTCACCGTCCCGGATGCCCTGCATGGTCTGGGTCTTGCTTAATGCCATCCCAGCCATGCTCAAGCGCCCGTACTGAACCGCCGTAGGGTACTCCCACCCGAGGTGCTCGAAAAGCGTACGCTGACGCTGCTCATTGACCTCGTGCTCCTTCCCTCTAATGATGTGCGTTACCCCCATTTCATGATCGTCGATTGCGACCGAGAAGTTGTAGAGGGGCCAGACCGAGTAGCGCTCCTCCACGCGCGGGTGGGGCTTAGCCGTCACCCGAAGCGCTGGCCAATCGCGCACAGCAGGATTTGGGTGATTTAGATTGGTCTTGATGCGCACAACTGCTTCCCCCTTAGCGATTCCACCGGCCAGCATCCGCCGCCATCGCTGAAGTTGTTCTCCGCTAGAAAGCTCGCGACATGGACAGGGCTCCCCGCGGTCACGCAGCTCCCGGAAGTCCTCAATTGGGCAGGTGCATACGTACGCCTTGCCTTCGCGCAGGAGCTGCTCCGCATAATTGTAGTAGAACTCGAGGCGGTCGGACTGTGCGTGCTCCTCGTCCCAGCTCATGCCCAGCCATCGGAGGTCCCGACGAATGAGCTCGTACATCTCAAGCAGCGCGTTCTCGGGGTTTGTGTCCTCGAAGCGCAGGATGAACTTGCCCTTGTACCGGTGGGCGTACTCGTGGCTGAGCAGGGCCGCCCGAATGTGGCCTATGTGGAGCGGCCCATTAGGGTTCGGGGCGAAGCGTGTGATAACCATCGGATATTTTTCGACATCGGGAAGCTCGGGCAACCCGCGCCGCTCCTCGGGCTTCAGTCGCTCCACGGGGCCCACCTTGCGAAGGCGGAAGAGCTGCTCCTCGCGAGGGAGCGCGTTGACCTCAGCTACGACCTGCTCGACCAGCGTGGAGAGCTCCTTGACCTTGGAACGCCACCCCGGCAGCTCCGCCACCAGCTTCCCCAGCACGGCCTTTGCGCTCGCTCGCCCATCGTGCTCGAGGGCGTTCGTGAGGGCCCATCTGAGCGCTTCCCTGCGGATGTCCTCCATTTTTACCGTTTAAACTCTAGTGTAGACTATGAAAAGATTAACGTATCGTGAACTACTCAGCTTGTTTTATTTACGACACCTGAGAAAAAGCCGATCTCTATCACACCATTTTCCCCGCTCAAGAGATAAAATGAAAAAAATTGCTTTAATTGGCTTGCTTGTAATTGTAGCCCTATTAGCCATTGGATTATTCGCTCTTGCACTCAAAGAAAGAGCCGAATCACCTAAAGTGATCACCAAAGCTGGTACGGGAGTTTCGGCCAACCAAGCAACCTTTAACATGGAATTTACCCTAGGCGATTACTCAAGCGTGGACGTAAGATTTCAATATCGTGTTCAAAGCGAGGGAACTTGGATAGAGACAACACCTGTCACCTACACTACTTCGGGAAGCCACTCCGACACTGTCACTGGTCTTATCCCAGAAACGACCTACGAGTTCAAAGCGGTTCTGCAGTACGATGCGGAGAAAATCTACGGAGACACCTTAACCTTCACAACCGGATCAGGCATCGATGTGTATGACATATTTGACCACATCTCCGAAGTAGATCTTAATACCCAACAATTTCTCGTTCCATTTAGCTTCAACACGTGGCCAAACTTTGCAGGCAAAACAATCATGTGCCTAGGACTTATGAACCCAACAATAGGAATAATCGATGAACCCGACGATGTAAATGTAAGAATTTTAAAAGTGTACATAAGAGAAGATGGAAACCTAAAAGATCTAGAGAATTTTGATTCTTTAAAATGGCAGGATGTAGAAAGAATTGGAAAAAATTTATACGCCGCACAGGGATCGGTTCTGTTTGTATTGTTTGAGATAAAAACTGGGAACTTCATTGGAGAGAAGAAATTTACGTTTGGATTCAAAACCGATAACTCAATAAAATATTCGCTGGTTAATGTTGAGATAAGCAACAATTTAGTTCTCAACCCAGAACAGGTGCCGGACAATTATGAAATTTATGTCCACGGCATACAATATGAATTAAACGGAATATCTTACGGTAAAGTAGAAGGCGGACCACCAGGTATAGAAGGAGAAGGTTATTTCCATCAAGGACATCCATTGATTAGCGGGTATTTAAATAGCTGGATATCCGATAAATCGCAGGGTTACGAAGAAATAATTAAGACACTGAGCAAAGAAGTTGATTCTCTTTTAAATGGACCGCCTAAAGTAGATGGCGAAAGATATTATGTACCCCTCATGATGGGCGACGAGCCAGCTTTTGTACCCGATTTCTACCATCTAAAAGATGCCGAAATAAACGGGAAGTCTTACGGAGTTTGCACTCAGAAGGCCGCACTATTCGTTTCATTTGCTAGAGCCCTTGGGTTCCCCGCTAGACTTATCGAGATCAGAGGTGAACCAGCAGGTCACATGGTAGCTGAAGTATGGATCCCAGAGAAAGGTTGGACTTTCATAGATCCGACTTGGCAATTTTTCGGCACTACAGAAGACATTCGAAACTACGATCTCTTAATTTTATGGTCGGGTACGCCTGGTTCCTCAACCGAGAAAAAAGTTGAGGGTGTCCCTTGGGAGATTCCCGGGATTTACGAAATAAAAATTTCTGAACACGCTTTTCCATTTACCGTAGAAAGGGATTATCCAAAATATAGCAAGAGGGGAGGCGTGTGGTGCTCTACGGGAATAGGAATGGGTGAAAACATCATCGAGAGTATTGAGGTAACATGGGCAGACATTTTTGCACCTTCAAAACTGCGAATTAAATTGAAGGATGGATCTTATTTCGAAAAAAGTCTCTCAATCACGGCGGGTAAGGCGATACTAACTGAAGTGAATGTGAACATGTTATATAGCGAGGAATTTTCAATTTGCATCACATCCCAAGGTGAGAATTATTGGTGTTCTCGCAAATAACGCATCTATAAATAGGAAATTTTAATTTAATGAAAAAAGTCGTAACTAATTTATGAAACGACGAGTAAAATCAAAATGGTACGGGCACCTTCGGAATTACTGACCCTATCAAAAGTCCCGTTTGATCGTGAAATCCGCTAATTCCGACAAAATTTTCCTCGCCCTTGACTCCGGCAGCGCCTTCAACTTCGATTTAGCTTGGGCGACGAGCTCTCGCGCTCGTTCGGCCACATAATCGATTGCGCCCGTACGCTTTAGCACATCAATCGCTGCCTTCAACTCGGCCTCCGATGCGTCCCGCTTGCCAAGCGCGCGCAAAAGCGTGGATTTGTCCTCCTGCGGTGCAGTAGCGAGGGCTCTGACTACGCTGAGCGTTCGCTTGTTCTCTCGAACATCGCTCCCAATTGGCTTGCCGAACTTTTCCTGATCGCCCGTCACGCCAAGCACATCATCCCGCATTTGAAATGCCAATCCGATCAATCGCCCGTATTCAGCGAGTGCACGAACCTGAACGGCTTGAAGAGAACAAGCAACGAGGATACCCTCAGTAGTCCCGAAGAATCAATTAATCGTTATTTTCAGCAATTTATTCCGTACTTTTAAATCCGATTTTCATTATAATCTTTATTATTTTCAAGCAATCAGATGGATTTTTGACTACTTCGCCTCTCTGATGATCTGTATGAGTTTGCCTATGCTGCTGATTTCTATTGCGGCGCTTAACGTTATTAATCGTGCGAATCTAGGGTTGGCTTCTGCGCCCAACTTGAGTGCAGTGTCACCTTTGTGGGAAACAGTTATTGTAAGTCCATCTTCCCTTAATTTTTCGGCTATCCCCTTCAGTTGCTTAAGCTTTTTTAAATTTAATAGATTTAATAAATCCCTGATTGGTTGTATGTCTTGCAGGTCGATGCCGATTCTTTTGTCCTCTATGTTTAAATGAAGGATTTCTCTTCCGCCTCGAAGAACGCTGATCTCTCCCGATCTGAAACTATGCATGGGCCCAGTTAGCATTTCCATGAGTTCGCTCAATGAAAACGGCATGGGAGCTACTTACCTTCCTCTAGGGGCTTTCTTCTAGGGTAGTACGCGATGTTCACTAGAATAGAGCCCGTCAGCTTTGTTTTTAACCCTGCAGTTTCTATCGTGAGGTCTTTAAATCTAAATTCAAGGTCAGACTCTTTTCCAGCAAGTTTCTCCAACACTTGCGCAAAAGTTTCAGCAAAGCCTTCTTTTTTCTCTATTTTCTCCGTCGATATCACCACCTTTTATTTTATCGACATCTTACTAAACATATCTAACTATATGCCCTTTCCTTAAATAAAAATCGGTACTTCCGAGGTGAATTTCAGCTTCTCATTTTTCATAAAATTTCTTTAAGACTGTTAAGGTTAAACTCCGTGTTAGCACAACCGTTCTTGATGAGGAAGACCGCCTGACCGGGCAGATTCTTGTTTTTAAGGAACCCTCCCCCTTCCTTCAGTTCTTGGCTGCACGCAACTCCGACGACTCCTTCGTACGGGTTTTTCCGTAGTATTTGGGGTATGCAGGTGCCGCCTGGCAACACGTAAACATCGTATCCTCTTTCTTTTCCCAGCGCGGTTGCTTTGTTGATCAAACAGTCGGAGGAGCAGTGGGCGCAGTAGTAAGAGGGAATCTTTGGGTCGAAACGCGCTCGACACCTGCTGTCCATATATTTTCTCGAGCAATGAGGCAGAAAAAGTGCTCTCTTTTTGGTTTTCAGAAACTTTTCTCTGTATAAAAGATTTCTGATCTGTATATCCACAAGATCTTCGACGAGCATGGAAGCATCGGAGATATTTAAACCCGTGAGTTCGCGAATTTTGAGCTTCTCAGCCAACTGCCGTACACCCCTCCCGATTCTCTTGTGCATATTTTTTTCATATGCAGCCTTAACGAGCCCTCTGAAAAATGATTGCGGCACGCGCGACAGGTCGAAGCTAAACTTATATGGCATGTGTATTAATATTGGCGGTCACATTTTTAAGGTTTGAGATGAAAATTACAATGTCAGCACCTTGAACAGTTTGAATTGACGTCTACGAAACAATGAGAGGTGGGTAGAGGGGGGTATGTAACCCCACCAATCATTTCGAAACTACTGGCCCTATCAAAAGTCCCGTTTGATCGTGAAATCCGCTAATTCCGACAAAATTTCCCTCGCCCTTGACTCCGGCAGCGCCTTCAACTTCGATTTAGCTTGGGCAATGAGCTCCCGCGCTCGTTCGGTCACATAATCGATTGCGCCCGCACGCTTTAGTACGTCAATCGCTGTCTTCAACTCGGCCTCCGATGCGTCCCGCTTGCCAAGCGCGCGCAAAAGCGTGGATTTGTCCTCCTGTGGTGCAGTAGCGAGGGCCCTGACTACGATGAGCGTTTGCTTGCCCTCTCGAACATCGCTCCCAATTGGCTTGCCGAACTTTTCCTGCTCACCCGCCACGCCAAGCACATCGTCCCGCATTTGAAATGCCAATCCGATCAATCGCCCGTATTCAGCGAGTGCACGGACCTGCTCGGGCTCTCCTTTCCCCAAAAGAGCCCCGACCTTCATGGACGCTTCTAGGAGCGCCCCCGTCTTCCCGCTGACCATGCGCATGTACTCAGCCTCGCCCACGTCGGCGCGCCCTTCAAATAACATGTCGAGCACCTGCCCCTGACAGATCTCGAAGCTAGCCTTGCTCACCGTGTCGAAAAGTTCGACCACGCGGGCGCCCTCGAGCCCAAGCCGTTTGGCGTTCGCGGCCATAGCTTCGAAGACCTTCGCGAAAAGAGCGTCGCCAGCTATGACCGCAACAGGCACCCCCAATAGCATGTGCACCGTCTTCACGTTCCGCCTGAACTCATCCTGGTCCATTATGTCGTCGTGGATAAGGGTGAAATTGTGTAGGAGCTCAAGCGCTGCCGCTGCCTCAAGAGCATCCTCTGCTTTGCCCTCCACCGCCTCACACGCAGTGAGCGCAAGGCACGGGCGGAGCCGCTTCCCGCCAGCTTCAAGTAAGTGCCGCGTCGCGCGCGCCAATATCTCAGGCTCAAGCCCGCGGGAAACCCAACGGTCAATCTCGCGCTCAACCATGCGCGCCCGCTCCTCCATGTACTTCAGCACGTCCATTTAACCACTCAACCTTAGGCACGACCCATTTCTGAGCAAATGCAGGTTTCCGCTCGGATATCCCAGCTCCCGCCCCAAGTCTGCCATAAGCCTGAGCTTGTCCATGGTGCTATGGCAGGGGATTAGGTGTTCGGGTTTTACGAGCTCGAGGAACTCCTTGGTGCCAACCCGCCCGGCGTGGCCCGAGACATGGACATCGCGGTGGATGCTGGCCCCTTGGGCTTGAAGCTTCGTCTCAAGGAGCTCACGATTGGATTCATTTATCGGATTTGGAATGACGCTTGCCGAAAATATTACCCCATCACCACGCTTGATCTTGAAAGGAAGCTGCCCGTTCGCGATGCGCGAGAGCACCGATGTCGGTTCCCCTTGGTGCCCTGTGCAAATAAGCACGTAGTCCTCCCTTGATTTCTTAACCTCACGAAGCAGGTTGTGCACCGCGTTCGGGCGCCCATGGATGCGTAGCTCTGGAGGGAAGTCGACCAAATCAAGGTTGAGTGCAGCCGTGCAGTAATTGCGGAGTGAGCGCCCGATTAGCACCGGGGTGCGCCCCAGCTCGAACGAGAGGTCGACTATCGATTTTAACCTAGTGATGTGGGAGGAGAAAGTTGTCACGAGCACCGCCTTGCCAGCGGAGCTTGCTTCTCCCATAGCCTCTTGGAGCATCTCCTTTGCGTGGCCCTCCGAGGGGGTGGGGCTTGGTTCATCTACCCTTATCGCCCCGACAAGAGCCGCTAGCACCCCATCTTTCGCCAGCTTTTTCAAGCACGCACGATCTGTCTTGTATCCCAATAGGGGTTCCTCATCGAACTTGAAGTCGCTAGCAAAGAGCACAGCCCCATCCGCGCTATGAGCGGCGATGAAGACCGTTTGGAGGATGCTGTGGGCAGCGGGGATGAACTCCAGCTCGATGTTGTCCACCTTCACGCTATCTCCTGGCATCACCGTGCGAAGCTCGTTCTTGGGCTTGAAAGTGCGCTCCTCGCGTATAACGTGTTTCACGAGTTCGAGGGTTAACGGGGTACCGTAAATCGGGACATCATAGGCGTGCGCTAGCTTGCCAACCGCGCCTATGTGGTCGAGGTGCCCATGGGTGAGTACGATCGCCCGAACCCTTCGGTTGCGGAGCGAGCTGTCGTCGGGAATGCCGTTTATGTTTATGAGCTCCTCGCGACTCATCTCCCCTATCTCGGCATCCTCGAACGCCATGATGCTGTCGAGCCTTACTCCCATGTCGATGATCACGTACTTACCGTCGAAACCTAGAGCAGTCATGTTCTTACCGACTTCACCCAAACCGCCCAACGGGAGGATCTCAACCGTCATCGTCGCCGCCCTCGCCCGAGCTTATCTGGGTTCAAGCCGCGAGCTAGGAACCACTCGCGTGTCCTGCCCGTGATCACGATAGGCACTTTGTGCAGATCCTCGACTCGCTTGCAGCCGGTGAGAAACATCACGGCTTTCAGCTCTACGATGAAATCGTTCAAAAGCTTGACAACCGCTTTTCTGCCTCGGGGCACGGCACGCAGAAGGGGGAGCGCCAAACCGACGAGATTGGCACCTAGCGCAAACGCCTTCACGGCATCCAAGCCCGTGCGCACGCCGCCGCTCGAAATCACTGGCACCCTAACTCCCTTGACCACCTCCGCTGTGCAGACCGCTGTCGGGGTGCCCCAGTTCCAGAATGCAAGTCCTAAGCGAGCGCGAGCTTGCGAACGAAGCGCCTCCACTTTCGCCCAAGAGGTTCCCCCGGCTCCGCTGACATCGATCGCCGCCGCCCCAGCACCGACCAGCTTTCTTGCCACTTCTGCGCTCACTCCGCTGCTTGTCTCCTTAGCTATCACCGGGGACTCGAGCGCCCTGCAGATCTTAGCAAACTTTGCAAGGGCGCCCCTGTACTTGGGTTCGCCCTCGGGCTGCACGAGCTCCTGCAGTGGGTTCATGTGGATAGAGAGAGCATCTGCGTCAATCATCTCGACCGCTCGACGCGCCTCCACCACCCCATAGCCATGCGTCAGCTGGGGCATGCCCAGGTTGCCCACGAGAAAGACATCTGGGGCAACACTTCGAACTTCATACGTCTTCGCTAGTTTTTTGTCCTCGATTGCTGCGCGCTGGCTCCCAACGCTGAAAGCCAATCCGAGCTCCTGCGCTACCGAGGCCAAGACCAGATTTATCTTCCCTCCCCGCTGGTAGCCGCCCGTCATCGCGCATATCATTATTGGCACCTTAAGCTTAGCCCCTAGGAAGGAGGTGCCCAGGTCGATGTCCTCGAGGTTGAGCTCTGGGAGGGCATTATGAATAAGCTCGATGTCGTCGAAACCGGGGCCCTTAAGGGGGGCTTCGACGTTTTTTTCTAAACAAACCCTGATGTGATCAATTTTTCGATTGACCGTCCGCTTGCTCATTCACTCACCTCACTACAACCCTCGTGCCGAGCCCACGCTCTCCTAGAATCGCCCGCCTCAGGATGTTTGGCTTCGCCGCGTTAACTATTTCTGCCTCCACCCCGCGCTCGGCCAACGCAAGCAACTCACGCATCTTGTTCGCTATGCCGCCCGTGACATCTTTTCCGCCAACGCCACCAGTCAACCGTTTCTTAACGGACGGCCAGTTGCTCAAAGATATCTCCTGAATGAGTTCGGCATTTTTATTTGTCTTCGGGTTTGCCGTATAGACTCCATCGACATCAACACCTAGGATGACACGCTTAGCTCCGAGTTCGCACGCAAGTTGAGCAACCAACTGGTCACCTGAAAGAATGCTCATCCCCTTGCTCAAATCCGGCACGGCATCTCCGTACAGGACTGGGACGAGCCCGAGAGCAAGCATTTTTTGGATTGGCGCGAGCTCCATCGACTGAATTCGCCCCCCACTGACCACCGCGCAGGCCGAGGGCTGTACCGCGATCGCCGGGAGGCTCGCTTTTTGGAGGGCTTCGATTACGTGAGCATTTAACCGCTCCATGGCCCGGTGGGTGAGCGATAATCCCATGAGCTGGTCCTTGCTTTTGTATCCCTCCGCGATTCCGTACTTCGATGCCACGGGGTGCCCGAACGAGCCACCTCCATGTACGATCACCAGCGACCCCTTCGCTGCCGACAGCTCACGTGCAAGCCGAGCGAGGGTCGCTCGCTTAACTGTAAAGCGCCTGCGCTTGTTGGTGATGACGCTCCCGCCGAGTTTGACGATCAGTGGTTTCATCTCAAACGCCCTCAGGCTGCCCCTCTCGTGCAGCCTTTACCCAAGGTGCACATTCATCTTCTATTTTTTCTGTAATTTGTTTTAGGTTCTCAAATGGCATGCTATACTCTGAACTTAATTGACTAAGGTACTCATTTCTATATTTCAGATAGTTCGGATGTCCTCCTTGAGAAGCAACCATTATAGCTTTAACTAGGAGTTCCGCAACAATCTGAGCTGTAGCCAAGGTTGCAACGGTGCCAAGCCATTTCGTGGCTTTTTTGATTAACTTTTTTTGAAGCGAGCGAGTCAATTTTTCACCATGCGCGTTTTCACTTAATAACAATCGCGCCGTATCCGACTGCATCTGGAGAGGGGCGAATCTCATAAGAAGTCGCATACTTGAGGAGCCTCGCTGATTTGGCCACGCCTTTTAGAGCAAAAAGCATGCTGATCACGCTTCCAACCCCACACATCGATATCTTGTGCTCTGTGACTGCCTCCAATAGTTTGGTTGGGGAAAGCTCCAGGATAGCTTTGATCGCCAGCTCGTCCTGCTTTCTTGCGAATTCATCTACCCGTAGCCCTTTCGGTGGGATTCGGCCATAACTGGGGCCTGCATGGGTGAAGTCGGTGGATGCCAACACTAGAACATCGACTCCCTTGATTGCTTTGCCGATTTTTTTACCAGCCTCTTCGGCTTTACCTATGTCCCGAGAAGGCACGTACACTGGGACAAATTTAATCTTAGGATTCAGATGTTGTAAGAAGGGGAGCTGTATCCCAATCGCATGCTCGTCTGCGTGCACATATGGATTTTCCTCGATGCGCATTTTTTTTGCAAGCTCTTCATCTACTGGTACTTTTCCTAACGAAGTGACAAAACTCTCGGGAGTGATTACCACGTTATCGTACCCGACATGATCGCCACCCATAATGACAAATGTTTCAGGAAACCCGTCTTCCGCCAAAGCGTTGAAAACATGGGCTGCGACTGGTCCGGAATACTCATACCCGGCGTGTGGTACCACAGCTCCTTTGATGCCCCTTTCACCACCAACTTTCAACTGTGGAATCCTGCCTGGCCCCAACCGGTGAGTATAACATCTTTTGATTTGTTCTAAAAGTGCTGATCGCTCCTGAACGATGGCCATCATCTCAAAGCTTGAGGGATACCTCACTTACTCGCCCCCCGGCTTGGTCTCAAATTCCTCGACCGAAACCTCGAACGGCTTATCCGGCGAGAGGTCGCCCCGCTCCCGAAGCACTTGGCGCGCGAGCAACCAGTAGACGAGCGCGAGCGCCCTGCGTCCCTTGTTGTTCGTTGGAATAATGAGATCTATGTCCGCCGTTTCGTTGTCGGTGTCGCAGAACCCCACCACAGGTATGCTTACCTCGGCCGCCTCGCGCATGGGTTGCTCATCCGCTAGCGGGTCGGTGATGACGAGCGCGGCTGGCTCAATATATCCCTTGTAGAAGGGGTTGGTGAAAGTGCCCGGGATGAACCTACCCACCATGGCCCTGGCCCCAGTCACCTCGCCGAATCGCTGGGCTGGGCGCTGACCGTACTGCCGAGCCGAGACCACGATGACGCTCGCGGGCTCAAACCGCGCCAAAAATTTCCCGGCCAAGCTTATCCGCTCGTCGGTCTTCCGGACATCGAGCACGTATAGCCCATCGGGTCGCACGCGGTAGATGAAAGAGGCCATCGCGCCCGTCTTCTGTCGAGTCCCTATGTGGACACCGCTCGAAAGGTAAGTGTCAAAATCCACCAGCCCGACCACGCCTTCCGCAAACTCAGGTGTGCTCATCGAATCTTCCCCATTTTAGCCTTCTTCCCCAATTCTTCCTCAATTCGGATTAGCTCATTAAGTTTGGCTACACGCTCGCCCCCGACCGCGCCAGTTTTGATAATGGGACAGCCCCAAGCCACAGCTAGGTGTGCGATGGTTTCGTCGGGAGTTTCCCCTGAGCGATGAGATACAACAGGGACATAATTGTGCTTTTTCGTCAGCTGCACAGCCTTGTGAGTATCTGTAAGCGTGCCAATCTGGTTCGGTTTTATCAGTACCGAATTTACGGCACCGATTTCTATCCCTTTTTGAATCCGCGCGACATTTGTGACGAAGAGATCATCACCGCATATCAGGCATTTTTCGCCGACCTTTTTCGTAAGCTCGGCAAAACCATCAAAATCCTCCTCGTGCAACGGGTCCTCAACGAAAAAGAGCTTGTATGTATTGATCAAATCAAGGATGAAATTTATTTGCTCGCCCTCATCCCGAGATTTGCCCTCCCGTTTATAGAAATACTTTTGCTCATGCTCATCGTAGAGGCTGCTTGCAGCAACGTCAAGGGCAGGCCTTATCTCAAATCCAACCTCGCTGCTAACTTCCTCACACGCTTGTGCAACTATTTCGAGAGCCGCTGAGCTATCCAGATTTGGGGCCCATGCGCCTTCGTCACCCTTACCGCCAGTGAAAGTTGGATCTTTTGTTTCGATGAGGGCTCGCACGCGCTTATGAACTTTGGCGTTAGCGAAAAACGCATCAACAAAACTTTTCGCGCCGACTGGGATGGCATGAAATTCCTGTATGTCAGGAGCCTGTCTGCCTGCATGAGCCCCACCACCGAGCATGTTTCCAAGCGGGTATGGCAGTTGAACCGCTTCCTCGCCACCTAAATGCTTATACAAAGGTATGTCACGAGCTGCCGCCGCTGCCTTTGCAACCGCCATGGAGATAGCTACTGCCGCATTCCCTCCAATCCTCGAGAAATTTGGCGTCCCATCGAGTTCATGAAGAAGGGAATCTACCTCCTCCAACCGGTCAGCTGGACTACCGATTAATTTCGGTGCCAAGATTTCTTTAAAAGCTTTAACTGAAGCGTCAACACCCCCTTCGGGAAATGCGATGACCTCGTGCTTTCCCCTGCTCGCCCCGCTAGGTGCAGCCGCTCTACCAACGCCCGCCTCCGCCCCGCTCTCGCTTCGTACTGCAACATCAACCTCAATGGTTGGGTTGCCTCTGCTGTTGAGAATCCCACGTGCGGTCAAGCTCTCAACGATGAACTTTTGCAAGTTTGCACCCTTTTGACATAGCTGACAAACCTTAAAATTACTTCTGTCCATCTCCCCCCTTTTAAGAGTTTTTGATGAAATCAATGGGGAAGCTGTTTCACAAACCGTTCATTTTGAGTGGTGGGGTCGCCGAGATTTGAACTCGAGTCACTGGCTTTTTTGCGCTGGTCTAACGCCCCATTTGGCAGGACCGCTTAAACAATCCTTAAGCCAGCAGGATAGACCAGGCTACCCCACGACCCCAAACAGAACTCGATTTTGGAAAGATAAGCGTTATGGGATTTCTCAATTCTGACTAAATTTCCTTCACTGCCTGTGGGCCTGAAACCGTGGCGCTTGTACAAGGGGACACGTGCCTCGAAGACGCTCGCCACGATTAGAGTACCCTCGAAGTCGGCCAAGATTTGCTTGAGCAGTCCCGTCCCTATGCCCCTCCCTCGATAGCTCGAGCTGACGTTGATGTCCTGCAAGTAGGCCTGCTCGCCATGCTCCCGGACGACCGCGCTCGCCATCACTGAGCACTGGTAGTCGTCCCAGCACTCGTACTTGCACGCGTCCTCCTGTTCAAAGCGTTTGATTTGCATAATACTCGGTGCACTTGGAGGCCGAGCTATAAAAGCATTGACACTATGCTTTCACTTGCCGCTTTTCCGTTGCGCTCTGCCCAGGCGACTCCTCGACCCAAATGGTTATTCGGCGCACATTCGGGTAGGGCAAATTCCTCACCACCTCATCAGCAACAACTCGCGCAAGCTCCTCCACGGTGGTGTTAACGACGGGAAGCCAGACGACATCCTCGCTGGGGAACTCGAACTCACGGCCGTGCACAGAAATGCGAGTACTTTCTCCCTCCAAAAGGCGTTTGAGAGAGCGGTTGTTCTCGGGTAGTAGCAAACGATGATCGTAACTATCACACAAACTTTTTAAAAAACTCTCGAGGTCGAAAAAATCCACAACGAGACCCCGCTCATCAGGCTCTCCCTCGACGGTCACTCCAACGCGCCAGTTGTGCCCATGGAGGTGTTCACATTTCTTGTGCCCTATGATAAAGTGTGCGGCCGAGAAACCCAAACCCTTCGTGAACTCGATCAGCATCAGAGCACCTTCATCAGTTTGTGCATTTGAGGTATTATCGCTATCTGCTTGACCCCCGCGCGGGCGGCGGCTTGAGTGAGGCGGTACACATGTGTCATCGATGGGGCGCTGCGAACCTTTCGCGCGGGTGTCACCGGCTGGATGACAAGGGGTATCCGGGCGATCTGCGTGAGGTGTTTGCACACGTGTGTAATGGTTTTTGGTCGGGTAGAAGGGAGCACCACTATTTTCACAAAAGTTTCCACCCCTCGCCCGAGTGCGAGCTTAACGCAAGCCAACTCCTTCTCGAACAAACGACGCCAGCTTCTGCGCGGTACGGCTCGGTGCTCGGGGAGCTTGATGTCGATTGCGGCGAAGTCAAGGTAGCAGATAACCTTCGCCATCGCCTCACTGCTCTCGCCGCTCGTCTCTAGATAGGTGGCGAAACCAGCTCGTCTGCACGCGCGGACGACATCGACGAGGAAATTCCCCGCCAGAAGGGGTTCCCCACCGGTCAGCGAGATGCTGTGAGTGTCCGGGGTTGTCAAACGCTTGACATGTCGAAGCACCTCTCCGTGGGTCATCGGGTTCCTCACGCGTTTGAATTTCATCGAGCTGGGTTTAGTTTCAACTTCGCACGTTTGGATACGAAAATTTCTGAACTCCTCTGTATCGCAAAAATTACAGTTGAGTGAACAGCCCGCCAGCCTCACGAAGACCTGTCGCCGGCCAACATAGAGCCCCTCCCCCTGCAGCGAGTTGAATATCTGTCCGATGTAACCTTCGCTCATATCGTCCCCAGTACCACTTCACATCAAAAACTTAAGGTTAGGAGCCCCGGGTGGGAGTTGAACCCACGACCTACTGATTTCCTGCACCTGGTTACAAGTTTCGACAGTTGCCTTCAGTCGCTCCACCAGGCTGAGCTACCGGGGCATCTTATATTTTGTATGGTCGTCTTTAAAAATCCGTACAAACTGCCGCGCTTAAATTGTTTAAACATTACTTTCGGTGGCGTCCTTTCAACAGCTTAACTAAAATGCTGCTTTGCTCGATTTTGGCGATGTTTACAGCGGTTTATAAATTACTTTCGGTGCCCTTTCTCCCCCCAAGGTGCTTAAACGAAAGCAAGAAGGTTCATAAGGGTTCGATGGAAGTCGAGAATGTTTCCAAGTTCTTGAAGGGAATTAAAGTTTGGCACAAGGTAAGGAAAAATTGTATCTGTACGAAAAGAACATGCATAAAAATCCCAGAAATAACAGGCGGGGTCGCTTATCTCGCGGGGGCGATTACAGGCGATGGTTCCATCGGGACATGTAAGAGGAAAGCTGACGGCCATTACTATTCGGTTCGCTTGTGGGGGCGAAAAGAAAAACTAACGCATGTACCTGCACTCTTGAACAATCTTTTTCATTATAGAGCAAAGATTTTTAGAGACGGACGAAAAAGAAATTGTTACTACATTAATGCCAATATCGCTGGAATCTACGCCTACTTTGTTCTGTTGGAACTGGAAAAGAAGCTCGAGGCAAAGCCCGTCGAGGCCTTGAAGGCGCTGGCGCAGAAGAGCCCCTGATTTTTCCGTCCTAAGAGAAAACTCCGACGAAATCCTGAAAATCGTCCACGAACCAGATTGCGCCC
>CAZESD010000012.1:0-26437 GCA_964514945.1 Hadarchaeota archaeon (SeqCode) | reverse complement strand
TGGTTGAACTGCGTTATCACTGCAAGCACGTAGTTCATCACTGGTTTTATTCCAACAAAAACGGTGTTTTCCGCAGCGGGTGTTTCTTTCGCTGCAGGTTTTTCCTCAATCGTAGGTTTCTCTTCGGCCATTGTACCTTTCCTCCCTTTGTTTTTATCAATCTCTATACTTTCGGCCTTAATAAATACCTTTGGGGTGTGCTTTTGGTCTTGATAAATAAATTTTGGTTCTACTTTAGGTCTTAAAATAAATTTTGAGTCTACTTTCGGTATTCATAAATCCCCTGGGAAAATCGAGGCACGACGAGCACGAAAAGGTTAAATCTTTACTTTTGTAAAGTTTAATTTGACATTTGATGATTCCCATGTCGGATGAGGCCGAGTTGACCGAACGCCAGCTTTCTATCTTGCGCAAGCTCTTCAACGAGGGCAAGGTGATGCGAGTTCGTAGGGTCAAGAAAACGCAAGCGGCCTTGGCTGAGGAGCTCGGCATAACCCGGCAGGCGCTCAGCAGCCATTTGCGGGAGCTACGCGAACTTGAGCTATTGAACGCTGGTAGAGGATTTATCGACCTCTCGGAAAAAGCCGGGCGCATTCTCGGGGGGGCCTCAACTCAGACCTTCGTGTTTGCCAAAATCGAGCCGAAGAAGAGACGCAATGTCTACAAGGAGATAATGTCGCTGGATGTGTTGCAAGCCTTCCGTGTGACCGGGGATGTGGATTTGATTGTTGTGGTGGATCGGCAAAAATTGGATAAAGTGTTGAAGTCGCTCTCGGGTATCGATGGCGTAAAGGGAACCTCCGCCCATCTCGTGCTTTCCCCGCTGGTCGAAAGCAAGTAACTAACGCTTTTTAGCAGCTTTTTTCGTGAGCTCCACCATCCGCCGTTCGATTCGGTCTCGCAGCTCATCGAGGTTTCCCTCGCCGCGAGCTAGCGTGACGTAGTCTAACAAGTCATCCACCATGAGTTCTGCTGTCTCGGCCTCGAGAATTCCCGCATAGACTGCCAATTCTATGGTGTAGAAAGAACGCATGACGGCGTCGCGCCCTATCCGCCAGCGCTTCCAAGCCCCAGGCCTTTGCATACGAAGCTTTTTTGCGAGTTCTTCGAAGGTCGCACCTTCGCTCCAGTAGTGCAGGAGCATCGTTTTGAGCGTCTTTTCGTCTAGATGGGACCGTTCAAGCAATGCTCGTGCAAGCAGGTTTTCGCTCAGCCATTTTTCGGCCCGGGCGAATTCCTCCCTCGGCATTTTAGCCCCCCACATGTTTCCATTTTTTGGAAACAAATAAATACTTGTCGGAAGGCGGGCCTCACATTAGGAAAGAAAAGATTCGTTTTAAGAAGGAGCGCTTGTTTGCCCGCTTCACCACGCGCGCGTCAATCGGTGCATCCATCTCCGCGGCACGGTGAATGGCGTTGCTTGCGGCTTTCAAGGCTAACCTCGGAACACCTTTGCTGAATTTGTAAAGTGATTTAAAGCCATTTGGAGTCAGTAAATCATTGTAACAGATACATCCAGCATTTTTGAGGCGGAGTTCGAGCAATTCTTTGAGATTTTTTTTGTTCATTGGCTTTAGTTTGATGTTTATTTGGATGCGGTCGGCCAGCGCCGGTATCTTGGCGAGAAAGCGCTGCATCTGCTTGAACTCGCCGTTAATCAGGATCGAGATGTTTGGGATGTCGGCCAACACACGCAGGAATTCGCCAACCTCTAACGCGTCCGCGCCGCTCTCAGGGAGGTCATCGATGATTATCGCTAGACGCTCTTGGTGTTCTTGGGGCCATCGGCGCAGAAACTCGAAGAGATTCTCCCGATCTTTACTCGCATCCATCTCAAGTCCCAGAATTATCGCACGCAGTAGCTCGTCAGCCGATTTGTACGCGGCGCCGTGGATGAAAACAGGTATAATCTGTTTCGAGGGGTCGGATTCAGTTAGATTTTCTTCCTTCAATGATGCGACTAAAAACTCGCACACGGTAGTTTTGCCCGTCCCTAAACCGCCTGTGAGAACACCGATCTTGCCTTCAGAAAACAACCGTTTAAGTTTGCGCAAGTCCCTACGTTGAAATGGGGCAAACGCTTCGATGGATGGCAGCTCGAGCTTGAATGGGTCCTCCCGTAGCCCCCAGCTCCAGATGTAACTCTCGAAAAGTCGGTCGCGGCCGATTTTTTTCTCGAAAGTAGTCATCTCGCTAGCCTCACGTGCAGTTCAAACGTCCCGTTTTTGCTCGCAAGGTAACCACAAGCGCTCATTCGTTCACAAAATGTCTTGGCGACATCTTCAGGACAATGGGCTCGTGTGGCTAAATCCCCCAGCGTAAAGCTCTTGAGCACGGCAGTAGCCGAGAGTAGGTCCCCAAACAAGGTACGCTGGGCTAGTCCAGTTGGCTTGAGATCGTCCAAGATCTTGTGGCGAGGTAGTTCGGTCACTTCCGGTACTGGGGGTGGCTGAATTTTTATGGCGGGTTTTTCAAGCTTTGGAGCGGGCACCTCCGGCGTTGTGCTTGGTTTGGGGGCTGGCATTTTACGCGCACGTTTATGCACTATGTTATAACACTTCTGGCAAAGTGTAACTAGATTATCTGGATCGTTCCTACTTGTTCCATCTTTGTGGTGCACCTCTAGTAGCTCCTTTCCCCCGCATTCTTGGCAGGTGTAGTTATCTCTGATGATTACAGCCTTTCTTACCAGTTCCCAATCGTCCCGATGGTAAGAAAAAACATAGTTCAAAAAGGAGGAAAGGCCTTCATCCTTCGGGATTGTGGCGGGGGGAAGTGGGGGAACGGCAGAAGGGCCCTGGAGTAGACGATTTATCTCACTTTCAGGTATCCTTCTTTGCCCTCCTTGAGGCCGCACAACCTTGATTTTCCCCTGTTTATCCCACAGCCTAATCGTGTTGGGGTGTAATCCGAGTATTTTACAAGCCTCTTTCATTTTGTAGAGTTTTTCTTTTTGTTCCACTACCTCACCTTTTCTAACAATAACCAACAGATTCTAACAATACATACATATAAAGTTAACGGGATTTCTTAACAAAAATAACCTAAACTTTACTAAAAATTTAACAATGGGCTGGCAATCTTTGTTAGGATTTGTAAAAATTAAACACATAATGTAGGGATGTATTAGTTTTAAGGGCCCCCATATCTAATTAATTTGCTGGAATGACGATGCAATTAGCTCGGGCTGGCAAAAAAGAGATCGCCCTAGACATTTAGATTATCTAATAGAACGCTCGCCAGTCGCTAAAGGCATGGCAGGGGCAATACTGAAATTATCAGTGATGTTTTTTCCACTTTTAGAACCATAAACATTTATAAACAACCTAAATGTATAATTGTAAATGCTTGTTTTAATACTTATTTCACAACGGAGGGTTCGATATGAACAAATTGTCCGTAGCCGGGATTATCGGAGCCGTCTTGGTGGCTGGTCTTGTAGTTTTTTTCTCAACCGGAGCGCTCGTTGGTGACAATGATATGGGGGTTACGAGTCAAAAATCAGGTGGAGCCAACATTCTGCCATATAATATACAGTATCAGTTACCTGGTAAACCAGTTTCTCTACAAGAAGCTAAGGAAAAAGTCCCATACTTCCGAATGCCCTCCTACCTCCCTGAGGGAGTAACAGTAAAGGAGGTAAGAATACTGGAACTCTTCGGAGGAGACCGGGACGTTATAGTTAATCTATCTTCGGAGAATTTCAGATTGGTTGTCTATAACCGGCCTTGGGAAACTATGGACGAGAAAAAAGTGCAGGAGTTCATAAGCACGGGATTCAATGACGTGACCCCGAAAATAATCAGAATAAATGGAAACGTGGGGTATGCTATCGAGTACGGGACTATTGACTCGGAGACCGGGAGAATTATCCCTGCGACCGTAAGCTGGTTTGATGGGGTTATTCATTACAGTATTACAGGAGAGCTCCCACTGGAGTATCTAATGAAAATGGCTGAGTCAATGTACTAGTTCCTTCCCTACCATCTTTTTCTTTTTTTGTTCTGCACGATTCATAGGACAATCTCTCACTTATAATGCTTGGTTGGACTGGGGCCTTGCTCCTAAAGTGACTTCTGCTCCTAAAGTAGGGGTGATTTAGGGGTTTAGGAGCAAAGCCAATGAGAGATCGTACTGGTTTTAAGGTTTTTCTCGTATATTGTGGCGTGTAAGCAGCCCAATTCGGCTGGGCTTAAAAGGTTGATGAAGTTTGAGCATAACACTTTTCTGACAATAATCAACAAATTCTAACGATACATTACAATATAAAGTTAACTGATATTAACAAAAAATAACCCAAATTTTACTAAAAATTAACAAAAAGGGATGGCAATCTTGTTAGAATTTGTAAATTGTAAAATGTCGTCTAACAAATTCTAGGTGCTGGATCCCCGATTGGCGACTCCATAAGGCGCCGTCCGCCGACAACCGTTTCAAGGATAACGTCGCCAGGGTGGTCAGTTATTACTTCCCCTATTTCGCACGCTCCCTTCCCGTACTTGGTTTTTCGTATTGCGGCAAGGACATCATCACAGCGCCCGGATTCAACCCCGATTATGGCTTTTCCTTCGTTCGTTATCTGGAGCGGGTCTATGCCGAGCATCTCGCTCATCGACTTGACTGCGGGTAAGATAGGGATGTCGGCTTCTCTTACAAGTATCCCGACATTTGCCTTCGAGGCCATATCGTTGAGCGCGGCTGCCAGGCCTCCGCGAGTTGGGTCTTTCATCGCCGTTATTCCACCGACTTTTAGTGCGGTTTCGATGGTCGCCCAAATAGGTGCGATGTCCGAGTGGAGGTCGACATCAGCACCAATGCCCTCCCGGTGGGCCAGAATCGTAATGCCGTGGTCCCCGATTGTCCCCGTTGTAATAATTTTGTCTCCTGGTTTGAGTCCGTGGTCGGTCACCAAAGTTTCAGTCACGCCAATTCCGGTACTTGTAAGCACCGCACCGTCGAGCGCGCCCCGTTCCATCACCTTTGTGTCACCGGTTATAATTGGGACTTTCGCCTCTCTCGCAGTGGCGTCTATCGATCGACAAATTTTTCGGAAATCTTCAACCAAAAATCCCTCCTCAAGCACGATTGCACAGGCCATCGCGAGCGGTCGAGCCCCCATCACCGCGAGGTCGTTGACGGTGCCTGCGATTGCGAGCCTGCCAATGTCTCCACCAGGGAAGAAAAGCGGCTTGATGGCGTGGGAATCGGTCGTCAGCACGAGGGTTTTATCGCCAATCGATATCGTCGCGCCGTCGTCGAGCTCGTCAAGTCCTATCTCCCCAGCGCGCTTAAGTGAGAGTTCCTTGAGAGCGACATCCACGATGAGCTTCATCATCGCCTTGCCGCCAGCACCGTGGGCTAGCGAGATTTTTTCTTCCGACGTTTTTGCACCCCTTTCTTTTCCAATTTTACATCAACGATTTCGAGTTCCTGACCCGAAGTGAGGGAAATTTCATGTCCGCCGCATTTTGGACAGGAAATTCCTAGCTCGGGTTCGGGAATATGGGTATCGATGGAGCTAGCCTTGCCCGAGTATCCACATCCACATTTAATCGTAATCGGTACTTGGGAGATGTTAAATTTTGTCGAGTTGAATTCATCGCCCCCGAGTTTATTTAACCATAACCGCAGGGAGTTCGGCTCGTTTATCTCGCCCACCCGCAGGTTCACTTCCAGCACCCGCGCACCGTGCTCGGTCGCTATCCGACGGACGGCTTTTAACACACGCGTCGCGAGTTCGATTTCATGCACCGCTTTCACCCGCAGCGACTTCTTCCCACGCGCTGAGTATCTCTTTTGCCTTTGCTTCGTCGAGAATCTGGATCGCATACCCGGCATGGACGAGCACGTAGTCGCCATTGCGTACGTTCCTGAGCAAGTCCAGCTTAACCTCCCGCCGCGCGCCACCGAAGTCAACGGTCGCAATTTGCTCTTCGATTTTCAACACTTTACCTGGAATCGCGAGACACATTCGGCTTCCCCTTCAGCCATCTTGATTAGATTAACCTTTTCAATGCTTATGGAGTTTATGTATTGAGACTTTCATGCCGGCGAAGTTCGACTTCCACACCCACACGCTTTACTCGGACGGCGCTAGCACAGCCGCGGCGATGGTTGAGGCAGCGGAGGCGCGGGGATTGGAAGCTGTTGCCATCACCGACCACGGAAGCGAATCGAGCGTGGGCATCCCTCGAGAGAAATTTGTTCCCATGTTGCAGGACATTGAACTAGCGCGCGAAGACGCGGGAATCCCGGTGCTGGCTGGGATCGAGGCGAACGTGGTGGACGAGTGGGGAACGATTGATGGCGACGACGAGTCCGTCCGAAAGCTCGACATCTTGTTGGCCGGCATCCACAGGCTGGGCAGGGCGAGGAACCCAACCGAGCTCGCCAGGGATTACCTGAGGAGGGCGACGAACGCGATTGAGCACCATAAGTTTGACGTTTTTGTCCATCCGTTTTATTTTCATCACTACTTAGCACCCCACCTTTTACCGGAAGATCTCGAGGATTTCGTGAGGCTCGCGGCCGGGCATGAGGTCGCGATGGAGATCAACATAAAATACCGGACACCCGATGAGGAGTTCTTGAGGCTCTGCTTGCGCGAGGGGGTCAAGCTGAGCATAGGCACCGATGCCCACACCACGGGTGAGGTTGGCAGGGTCGATTGGGCGCTTGGGGTACTCAGGCGCATAGGGGCGAAACGTGAAGACCTAATCTTGGATCGCTTCTTGCGGTGATGGATTGATAAACCTCCGCTCAGCCCTCAAAGGTGCGAGCCGGGTGGCAATCGTCGGCGTCGGCAGCGACATGCGTGGGGATGATGTTGCGGGTATTGAAGTCGTGCGAAGGCTACGGCGCAAGCTCGAGCCGTCTAAGGTTCTTTTGATAGAAGGAGGCGTGACGCCGGAAAACTTTACTGGGGAGATAAGGAAATTCAAGCCAACACATGTACTACTAATCGACGCAACGGATTTCGGTTCCGAGCCGGGTGATATCGTTCTAGCGGAGCCTGAGGCAATCGTCGGCCAATCGATCTCGACCCATACGCTACCGCTTTCTATCCTCGCGGGCTACCTGCAAGAACAGATGGGAGCAAAAATAATGCTTCTAGGAATTCAACCTGCGCGGGCGCAGATGGGTGCAGAGATGAGTGAGCCGGTAAAGGATGCAATCGAGAGAGTTAAAGAAGCTTTGATGATGGAACTTAGTTCACTATAGCTCACTCGGCGCGACATGTATCATTCTGAGCTGGCTTGATTTATCGCAGAGTGGTGAACTCGAACTCCTTAGTCATGGTAATTGCACGCGCAGGGCAGACCTCGGCGCACTCGCCACAGAAGATGCATCGCCCAAGCCATATGGTTGGCTTTTTTGTCTCTTTGCTGATGGTTATCGCTCGGGCTGGACAAGTCCGAATACAGAGCCAGCAGCTGATACATCGCTCTGGATCGACGACCGGTCGCCCGCGATAGCCCTTAGGCGGCTCCACTCGCACTTGAGGATACTTCACCGTGGCGGGCTTGCGGAGCAGGTTCCGGAGCACTTGGGGTAATATCCGAGGCATTAGGGCACCACCAAGACGAGCACTAAGCTGATTATAGCGAGCAGCGTGGCGGATGTCCAGTAGAACTTGAGAGCTTGGTCGATGCGCAGGCGGGCCATGATGTTTCTGAGGGTCGTCGTCAGCAGCACAATCGCGAGGGTTTTGATGAGAAAATCGATTATGCTCGGGATTTGGACGCCGCCGATTACGTAAGCTGTGGGGCCACCTAAGAAGAGGGCGGCAAACAGGCCAGCGACCACAATCGTTTCGACATCATAGACGAGGCGCCAGATCGCGAGTTTTGGGCCTGAGTATTCGGTCAGCGATCCATGCACGATCTCGCTTTCGGCCTCGGGGATGTCAAATGGCACACGAAGGAGCTTGCCTTGGATGGCCACCAGCGCAGCGATTACCGCGGGCAGAAGACGCCAGTCAAGGACGAGCCACCCCTGCTGGGCTTGATAGTTTACAATCGTTGGCAGGCCTAAGGACCCAACCCTAACTACAGCAGCGAGGATCGCGAGGATAAACACGAACTCGTAGCCGAAGAGCTGGACGACGTAACGCCCAGCCCCGGTCGCACCGAATGGGCTCCCCGAGGAGTAGCCCCCCAGCATCATGCATATAGCCGGGATGTTGAGCAGGTAGATGATGACGATTAGGTCCGCGACCATCGTTAGAGTAGGCTGAGCCGAGCTGACAGGGATCAGGAGCATCACGGTTACTGCTGCCCCCAGCGCAACTAACGGTGCGGCAGTGAATATTGGCGACTGTGCGGCTCCAGGCGTGATGTCTTCTTTGCTAAGCAGTTTGCCGACATCCAAGAACTCCTGCCATATTGGGGGCCCTATGCGGTTCTGCATGTGTCCCGTCACCTTTCGGTCGATTCCAATGTAGAGCAACCCGATTAGGGAGGCGAAGAGAAGTCCCGGGAAGACGAGGGAGCCGAGAATGAAATTGAGGACTTCCATCAATGGCGCCACCTCCTGAGTTCCTTCAGGGACAAGGTGAAGGTCTTGCCTGTGCGCGAGTCCACCAGCGCGACTCGGTCATTGCAAGTGAAGCAGGGGTCTATGCTCCACACCACGATTGGAATCTCGGCCACGGTACCGCCGACGAACATGCGTTTTATCGAGGCGAAGTTAGCGTAGGTGGGCGTCCGCACGCGCACGCGCTCAGGCCTTTCGGTGCCGTTCGAGAGGGTGTAGTAGAAGAGCTCGCCCCGCGGAGCCTCGGCCCGCTCGATCGTTTCATTCGGCGGAATCTCTAGATTGACGTTGATCCGAATGGGGCCGATTGGCATTTCCTTTACTGCTTGGCGCACGATGCGGATTGATTCTAAAATTTCTCGCAGCCTGACAATGCTCTTCGCCCAAACGTCTCCCTCCCGTTCGGTGATGACCTTGAAGGAGAGCTTATCGTAGACGGCGTAGGGATGGTCACTTCGAATATCGGTATCGACCCCGGATGCGCGCGCAAGGGGTCCAACAGCGCAGAACTTTCGCGCATCATCCTTCGTTAATACCCCAACGTTAGTGCAACGCGCCAAGATCGTGCGGTCGGAGCTGAAAAGATCGATGTAATACTTGGCCGAGCGCTCAAGCTCATCCAGCCCGCGCAGGATCGTCGGCACTTGCTCTGTTTTCACATCCCTTCGAACCCCGCCGATGGTGTTAGTAGCAGATGTAACGCGATTGCCCGAGATGAGTTCCCGCAGGTCCATGACACGCTCGCGATCCCGCCATGCTAGCATGAAAAGCGTGTTGAAGCCGATTTGGTGGGCAGCGATTCCGAACCATAAGAGGTGGCTGTGAATGCGTTCAAGCTCGAGGATAATCACTCTGATATACTTTGCCCGCTCTGGGGGTTCGACTCCCGCAAGCTTCTCTACCGCTTGGCAGTAGGTCGTCGTGTGCACTACGTTGCAGATGCCGCAGATTCGCTCCACTAGGTAGACATCGTGCTTATAGTCGCGTCTTTGAAGCGCTTCCTCAATCCCTTTGTGTGCGTAGCCGAAACGGATGTCGACATTGACGATTTCCTCCCCCTTGACTTCAAACTTGAAGAACTCGGGCTCTTTGAGCGCGGGGTGTTGCGGACCGATCGGGACGACAAATGTCATTTCTTCCTCTCCCTCCACTCCTTACGTAATGGATACTCACCATCGGGCCAGTCGTCGGGTAAGAAAAGCCTCCTCGGATCGGGGTGGCCCTCAACTTTCACGCCGAACATCTCCATGAGTTCGCGCTCATACAAAATCGCTCCTGGGAAGATGTCGGTTATGGTGGGGATTCTGAGCTCATTTTTCGGCAGGCTAATTTTCAGGTTGAGCAAAACGGGGCGGCAATCGAAGTGATAGATGACTTCAACAGTTTTGCCTTGGTCGACGCCCGTAATTGTGAAAATGTGTTGAACGTCTTGAGTTTTTAACGCGAGCATAGCTTCACGATATCGCTGCTTGTCAGTTGTGGCAAATAGGTATTCATCATTTACAGTCTTGATTTCGTCGATGTGATCTTTGATCAAGGTTGTGACTTCCTTTGCGTTCATTTTTCACACCTTCGCCAGTACTTTCAAGATTCCGTGGATGATGGCTTCGGGCTTTGGCGGGCAACCTGGCACGTAGGCGCTGACGGGTATGTACTTGTCGAGCGGCCACACGACATTGTAGCAGTCGTGGTACACGCTGCCAGATGCCGGGCAGGAGCCGATTGCAACGACGGCCTTCGGCTCGGGCATCTGCTCATAAATACGAATGATCCGATCTTTCGCTTGCCTCGTTATGGGACCGGTGACGACCAAGATGTCGGCATGTCTGGGAGATCCCCGAAGCTGGATGCCAAAGCGCTCGAGGTCATAGCGAGGGGTGAGCGCTGCAACCAACTCGATATCGCACCCGGCGCAACCTCCCGTGTTAAAGTGAATCAGCCAAGGCGATTTTTTCCTACATAATCGGATTAGTCCCATGAGTTCACCCCAACACCACCGCGATTGCTGCAAGAATGATGATTAGGCCGACCACCACCCAGAAGAGATAGGTATTCAAGATGCCTGTGTGCCCAGGACGCACATAGTGGTAAAATGGTTTGAAGACGCGACGGATGGGCGAGAAAAACTGCTCGCTGTCCGCGTGGACCTCTTCCGCCTCAAGCGTCTCACCACAGGCATAGGTTTGGATTTTTTGAGCGGTGGGTTTTGCTTTCGTGATTCTTCGCCCACCGATTAAGATGAGCCATGTTACCGCGGCGATGAGCAAGAGCGCGGCTGTCGCAACGATGGGTCCCCAGAACCCAGGCCCGAACAACACCGGTTCAGGTACCATCATGCACCACCCAACACCGCACTTATGTAGCCGCTCGAGTTCATCAGGGCTTCTTGCGCGGGACGCACCAAGTCTATCCCAAGCTGCGGGAGCACCCCGAACACCACACACAGCACCGCGAGTAGCATGATGGGGAGCAGCATTGACCGTGGGGTTTCTTTCACGTCCTTCAAGTGCGCCGGTCGCTGCCCGAGAAAGATTGAGTTGAGCGCCTTCAGGAAGTAGGCGAGCGTCAGGGCACTCGTGATGAGGGCGATGATTGTGAATACGGGCTGTCCTGCCTCGATGCCGGCCACGTAGATTGTCCACTTGCTCGCGAACCCGTTGAAGGGAGGCACCCCCGAAATCGCAAGGGCGCCCACCACGAACAGCGTCCCGGTCACGGGCATGTTTTTCCAGAGTCCCCCAAGCTGGTCCATATTCGAGGTACCCACGCGGTAGATGATTGCCCCAACGATCATAAACAACATCGTCTTGTAAATGGCGTTGTTGAAGAGGTGGAAGAGCCCGCCTTGGATCCCTAATGTTGTGCCCAAACCGATTCCGAGCAGGATGTAGCCGATCTGGGAGATGCATGAGTAAGCCAAGAGACGCTTGAGGTCACGCTGGACGAGGGCCATGAGCGCCCCGAGCACCATCGTCACTAGCCCGAGGGTTGCGAACATGATTCCTATCGCGAAGACCCCGAATAATGTATAGACCACCCGCATCATCGCGTAAATTCCGACGGTCGCGGTAGCCCCCGAGAAGAGGGCAGCAACGGCCGAGGGCGCGGCCTGGTAGGCGTCGGGTAGCCACATGTGCAGGGGTACCATCGCGATTTTGATGCCGAATCCCGTCACGAAGAGGGCGAGCGGCACGATCAAGGCTGATGAGGCGACTTGGCCGAGCTTTTGCGCTAGGTCAGCAATGTTGAGGCTGCCCGCGAGCCCGTAAAGGAGCGCGACGCCAAGTAGGATAAACGAAGTTCCCAGGGAGCTGACGATCAGGTACTTGATGCTTGCCTCGATCGATTGCCAATTTCGCCTGAACGCCACGAGGGCATAGGATGAGATGCACATGATTTCGAAGAACACGTAGAGGTTGAAGATGTCTCCCGTGAGCGCGACGCCCATCATACCAGCCAGAATGAGCAAGAAAAGGGTGTAATACTGGTCGAGCCCGGTATCGCGTTCCATGTAGACGAAGGAATAAATCACGACGAGTGCGCCGATGCCGGCAACGATGAGTGCGACGAGCAAGTTCAGCCCGTCGATGGCAAGGTTGATCCCCCAGGGAGGCTGCCACCCCCCTAGCTGATAGACGAGCACTTGGCCGCCCACCACCGCTGGCAACATGCTCGCCACGATTGCGAGCTCCGCAAGCACCGCAGCGATCGCAAACCACTCCCGAGCGCGCTTGATGCCTCGCCGGCGGGCCAAAATTCCAACTACTGGCATCAGGAACGCCGCGAACAGCGGGAGCAGGATGGCTAAAATTGGAGCGTGGGGAATCACTCCTTCAACCTCCTGAGTTTCGATGGGTCAAGCGTGCCGTAGTGGCGGTAGGCGTAGATGGCTAGCGAGAGAGCCAGCGCGAGAATGCAGATGTTGATGACGATCGAGGTCAGCACGAGTGCTTGAGGGACAGGGTCGACTGCACGGGCGGCAAATCCAGGGAGGTCTGAAAACCAATCCCCGCTCACTATCGCGGCTACGCCCCCTGCGCGGTAGCCGAGGCTTATAAGGAATAGGTGGATACCATCGGTCAGCACGGCGAGGCCTATGACCATCTTGATCAAGTTCCGCTTGAGCAGCAGGCAGTAGAGCCCGAGCGCAACTAGCAGCATCGCGATGATGTAGTTGAAGCCCAATTTTACACCCCTGTAGACTTTGCATCCCTGTAAACTCCAAGTTTACTCATTCTTCTTCACCCCTAAACGCGAACAACATCGCGTAGAAAATCAGAATGATTCCCGCCGTGACCTTTACCCCCACGCCCAAGTAGAGCAGAGGCAGGTTGCCCGCGCTGAAGAGTTGTCCTAGTTCGCCTGTTGGAAACACGTTTTGGAGGAAGGAGATGCCGAGCAGAAGACCGAATAGCCCGAGGATGACTATCGCCAATCCGCCAACGCTCTCGAGCACTTCGGCATGCAAGAGGCCCACCCTCTTCTGTGCCCGCTCGATGCCATAAGCCAAAATGAGCATTACGACCGAGGCGGCGATGATCACCCCTCCCGGGAATCCCCCGCCTGGCGTGAGGTGCCCGTGAAGCACGATGTAGGCCCCGAAAAGGAAGGTGAACGGGAAGAGAAGCCTCGCGATTGTTCGAACGATTACGGTCATTCCCGCCATTACTCTCGCCTCCTAAATGCCCTGAAGATCATCACTACACCTACCACGGCTGCGAAGAGCACCGTCACCTCTCCCAGCGTGTCGTAGCCTCGATAGCCCCACACGACGCTCGTCACCACGTTTGCCGCACCCGTCTGCTGAGGGGCGTTCTCTAAAATCTGCTGACCGATGCTATTGTCGATGTTTTCCCCGATTTGGCGGCTGGGGAAGGAGCCGAACGGCAGTAGGTTAGTGCTGACGGTGAAAACGAGCAGCAAGCCGATTGCCACGACCATTCCGAGCGCGAGTGCCCGCTGCATCTATTCTTTCCTCCTTGTGCGACTTATCGCTATCACGAAGAGCACGGTCGTCACCCCCGCCCCTACAGCCGCTTGGGTGATTGCAATGTCCGGGGCCTGAAGCATAAAGAAGACAACCGCAAGTGTGATGCTTGCTCCGGCTAGCACGATTACCGAGTAGAGCAGGTCTTTGAGTTCGATCGCGATTAGGCAGAGCACGAACAGGAACACGAGCAGGGCATTTTGGATCAGCAACTCGAGATTCAACTTCACACCCCTGTGAACTTTACATACCTGTAAACTTCGCTCACGTTTTTCCCTCCTCGAGCTTGTCGACCACGCTACGACGCCAGAGCTTGACGCCGGACTTATGGGCGGCTCGAGCGATTGCGTGGGATCCTACGGGGTTTGTAAGAAAGATGAAGAGGGCGATGATGAGTATTTTTAAGGTGTAGGAGCTCAGCCCCTCAAGCACACTCGCGCCGAGCAGCATCACGATTACCCCACCGACCACGACCACGGTGTTGGCGTGGATTCGGTTGTAAACATCCGGAAAGCGCACGATGCCAATTGACCCAACGATAGCACAGAAAGCACCGATGCCCAGCAGGATATAAGCGATTATTTCAATCAAGTTTCAATCCCCCTTCCTTCGAGATATTTTGAGATAGCGAGCGTGCCCAAGAAAGCGAGAAAGGCGTAGACCAAGGCTACATCGAGGTAGATGGGAGCACGGTAATAGACGCCCAGCAGCACAAGGGCACTGACCATCAGCACGACCAAGGCATCGATGGCGACGACCCGATCGGGAGCGGTGGGGCCCAGCGCGGCTCGGAGCGCGCAGAGGAGGCACGCGCCGAAGATGACGATGAGTACTCCGAGCAGGATCACCCGAATATCCTCCTGAGGAAGCGTTCGAAGGGCCAGGCTATTTGCTTGCTGGTTTGCTCTGGCTCGACCGCCTTGACATTGATCCAGTGCACGTATAGGGAGGATTCCTCTTCACTGACCTCCACGCTGAGCGTACCTGGAGTCATCGTGATCGCGTTGGCCAAGCCGGTGATGCCGAAGTCGCTCTGGAGTTCGGTCGGTACTCGCACGATGCCGGGTTTAATGGGCATTCGTGGGTGTAAGATGCGATAAATGACGTTTGTATGCGCTTTCAGCTCGGCCCAGATATATGCGGGCACATAGGCGAGGGCGTAGCCCCATCGCTTCAGCTCAAATTTTTCCCGCATTCTCCCACGGAAGAGGAGCCCGTAGGAAACCATCGCCACGAAGGCGGCAACGATTGCTCCTACCGCGAGCTCCTGGGGATTGAGTGAGCCCGTTAGAGCAATCCATGCTAGCCAGAGGCAGACGAACGCAACGAACAAACTCCCTTTAGCCATGGGTATTGCTCCTTTGCCAAATAGCACGGAGGCGAACTTTAATTTTTCGCTTTGCATCTACCAAAATTTTCCCCTTTTAAACAACTTCCACCCAAAGGCTAGGCGGGCGAATTGGACACCTTGCTATTCGTGGTCGTGCTGACATTTTCTGACGGATTTTCAAATTGTAGCGTGGGGAGTTCATGAAAAGGCTTGTCTCCCTTGCGCTTGTGCTCACGGCGTTGCTTCTAGTAATGCTACCAGTTAGAGCCAGCCCGGACGTTTACACAGACGAGAACTTCAGTTCGCCGGGCGGGCTTGATGGAGTCGAGGTCGTGGCAGGCAACGTGAGGCTGCGGGTCACGCCCGAGCACTGGACGCAGACCACAAAGGCTGATTTTGAGCAGTGGGAGAATTACGAGAACATAACAGCTGTTGATCTGGATTATGTAAAACTTGAGAGCGCGGGCGAAGGGTGGTCAACCTTAGAAAACGCGCCCTACAGCAGTACATATTGTATAGCTACGGCTGGTGCTGGAGACTACATTTTCATCCTCAGGGGCTACTGGTCTGGCGTCAAGGTTGGGATAGGGCGATACAACACTGCAACAGGGAGCTGGGAGAATTGGAGCGAGCCAAGTATTGAGTGGCAGGAGAAGAAGCAGTACTTTAAGAATGGTTGTTCGATGGCTTGGGACAATGGCGACTACATTTATGTGCTTGCGGGGGGCAGCTACGATGATACATCCAACCCATCCGATCCCACCACGCATGAGCCCCGTTACGGATTCTGGCGCTTTTCGGTCGGCAATCCATCCAGTTGGGAGCGTCTCGAGAACACACCATGGCACCAAGGCCCGGGGGACGCTTTAGTTTGGGCAAGGGTTAACGGCGAGGACTACATCTATGCGTGGATTGGCACCACGAGCAGAAATCGCGGGCGCGGTTGTGGGGCAAAATTTTATCGCTACGACGTTCACAGCGAGCACTGGGACCCAAAGCCGATAACCGAGATAGAGAAGCTGTATTGTAATAACGAGGTTTTGCCGCCCTACGGTGCCGACGATGGCTCGAGCTTGGCTTGGACCGGCGGGGATTACATTTATTTCCTCCCGGGTGCTTATGCCGAGAACCTACCCCCCAACAAGGAGCGCTATTTTGCACGTTTTGTGATTTCAGAGAATAGATGGGAAAATCTGGCGATGTTGCCCCACAACGAGAACCCGAACACAACGGAGAGCGATGGTGTCGATGACGGTGGCTCGATGGTCTGGGATGGCGGCGATTATCTCTACGTTTTGAAGGGCGGCGATGGCAACGGTGATGATGAGGCGGACAATTTCTGGCGTTACAGCATCAGCTTGGACTCGTGGGAGGTGCTGGCGGGGGTTCCGCTTGGGCCGTCGAGGAACAACGGCAGAAGGCTCGGCTATGCGGGCGAGAACGTATATTACTGGCACGCCAACTCGACTGGATTCTGGGCATACACGCCGCCGAAGTATAGGGGGAGAGGCTATTTTACCTCGAGCGTTTTCGATGCCGGCGTGACCTCCACTTGGCAACGGATGAGCTTTGAGTTCGGTGCAAGTAACGGGGCGACGCTGCGGGTTTGGACACGGTCGAGCTCAGACAACGTAAAGTGGTCAGGTTGGGTGGAGAATCAAAGTGGAGACGTACTGCCGTGGGAGAACCGCTACCTCCAGTACCGCGTGGAGCTCTCAACCATCGACGAAGAGGTAACGCCCATACTGCACGAGATGCGCATCGCCTACGTCGCGAAAATTTGGAGAACTGGTACCTTCACGAGCCAGCCCATCGAGTTCGGCTACGTTGAGAACTGGGGCACGCTGAACTGGGAGGCTACGCTGCCGGAGAACACCTCGATATCGTTCGCCGCCCGAAGCTCGGTAGATGGCTCGACTTGGTCGGAGTGGGCCGAACTTGACTCGAACGCGATTCAAAGTCCGACTCACGGTCAGCAGTTCCTGCAGGTCCGGGCGACCCTGAGGGGCTTGGGCGCAGCCACCCCAACCTTGCGGAGCTACAGCATCTCCTATACCCCCGATCGAGCGCCGCCGGCTCAGCCGATAGAGTACGCGGCGTTGGTCGTGGCGGTAGGTGCAGCGGGCATTGCGGCAGCTGGCGCGGCTCGGGCGCTCTCGAAGGGGGCTCGTCATGCCTCAGGTGGCAAAGATGACGCCTCGGATTAAGGCGCAGACAGGGGAAGAAAGCAATTTGGTTTTTCACGTCAATTGCCGATGGAGGTATTAACGTTCAACGTAGTAATCGGGGCTATAAAAGCTTTTTTCTGTGGAATTGAGGATTTTAGGTTCGCAACGCTTAAATGAGAGGACTTTAGGTTCGCAAACGATTAATAAAGACCTTAAAGAGTTCAGCCCGTACAAAAGAGGAGATGAATTAAGTGAGAGAGAAACTAGCATTAGTAATCGCAGCCTTAATGATAACTTCAATGGCACTTTCGATATCGACAACTAGCGTTAGCGCAACACATGAGCGGACGGTTAGTATCGATGATGACACCGTTAAGGGCGACACCCCGATGATACGCACCATAACGATTACGAATGATGGTCCCGATGCGATTGAGAACGTCCGGATAATTGTGCCTACGAGCTGGGCACCTGAAGCTGTAAAACAGGTGCCGAAGGATAACATCGTGGAGGCCGCTGTTGACAACGTGGTGGTTCTTCCGGCCGGTACCGTGGTGGAGCTATCGGCAGATGCGGTCGTGACGTTGGCTGAGAACACGGATGTAATCGTGGTCAAAGATACGTGGATTTGGGTGGATGTGATAGGAGAGAACACGAGGCTCAACGAGAACGCAACGGTTGAAGTAAGGCAACCGACTACAGCGGATAATATCCCAACTGGCGAGAACATCGAGGTGACGAGCGCGGTAGAAGTGAATCTAAACACCGACAATCGGCTAAGATTGCTTGCCGATACTATGGTGTTGGTGGTGGGTGACAATATAGTGATGTTGCCTGAGGACACCATGGTAGAGTTGGTTGCGGCGAATGACAATGGGATTGCCGGCGGTGAAAACGTCAAGGTCACGCAGAATGTAACAGTGATACTGAGCGAAAATACGGTGAGAATGGTCACGGATAAACCGAGCAACCTCAAGGGCTTCGAAATCCCAACGGGCGAAGACATTACGCTGATCGATAACGAGGTCGTAATACCTGCGGGCACTGTCGTGCAGCTTGATGCAGATGTGGATATACAGATACCCGAGAACACCGATGTGATAAGGAAGGACAACAGTCAATTAGATGTTAGTGGAGCGATTGTGGAGAATTTGCCGAAAAATTGGACTCAAGATAACGACACCAGCACCATCCCATCGGGCATCTACCTAGAATGGGTTGGCGACGAAAATAACCAGATCGCAAGTGGTGAATCGCTCGACTTCCCGTTCGCATTTACGTCACCCGGTGGCGGAGACCACACGATATACGTGAGGACGGAAGATACCGAGGGAGTAGTCGTTCAGACGGAAATTGCCCTGACGGTCGACAACGTTTCACCAACTGTCGAAATAGCTGTTTCTCCTGAGTGGGCAAAGGGCAACACGGCGGTTACCATCATTGTGACTGCAGATGAGTCACTCGCAAGATTCGACAACGTGCTGGTGGCCGAGAACCAGGCTCCCGAGAACTCTGCAGCGACGTTCGTTTCCGTCAGTGCCAATAAGAAGGTCTGGACTTGGACTTATACGACTGGTGACAATGAAAATCGCGACGGTGTGGCGAATATCTATGTTCTTGGGGCTGACTTCGAAGACTTGGTCGGCAACCTTGGTTCAGACAACACTAGCGTGACGTTCATCGTGGATAGACGGGCACCACCCGCGCCAGACCTTTCGGCCATCACTGGCTTCCCAACCTCACCGAGTACGACAGATGCCACATGGTTCATCGAAAATGAGGCTATGGACAACTACCTAGGAAACCTTGTGCCCCTGGAGGGAGGGATTGTCAAAATCCGTGTTGGCACTACAGTGTACGATGTGACCCCCTCCGTATCGGGCTACTACAGCAAGTCGATAACCTTGACTGAGGGAATTCAAGAGGTAGGCATCCAGTACATCGACCGAGCGGGCAACATTGGCGAGGAGAACGCCGAGAATATTATACTAGATAAGATGGCCCCATCCATTACGTGGGGCACGATCGCGGGCAAGGCATTGGTGGATGGCGTAGAAATCAATGACACCACGCCAACCATAACGCTCACGATTAGTGACGCTGGCCTCGGTGTGGATAACTGGGCTTTCGCGGTCGATAATACTGGTTACAGTGTGCAGCTCCAAGACGAGAATGAGAATGTAATCGAGAACCTAGTCAATGCCCTAGCCCACGACAACAATGTCCTAGATTTCGAGAACACGATCTCCGAGCAGGACGACGGCACGTACTACATCTACGTGGTGGCCGGCGACAGTCAGCTGATGGACAATGACCTCATCAAATTCGTGGTCGACACGGCCGCGCCTGATGCACCAGTGGTCGACGATGCGTACAAGATCGTTAGCACTATGGATAATCCAGTAGTAGTCAAGAGCACCTCGCGCACCATTGCCGGTACTGTAGAGGCAGGAGCGACGATCACGGTCTATGGAACTGTCGGTACTACTGAGAGTGTATTGGGCACTGGCACCGCTGAATCGGGATGGACCGTGGCCTTCACGCTGACTGCTGGATCAAATACCAAGATCGAGATATCAGCGACCGATGTAGCTGGCAACGAGAGCTCCAGAACGCTCTACGGATGGATGTTGGCGGACGATAGAGCCCCGTCGGTGACGTTGGCCGAGGTGCCGGAGACGACAGACAAGACCAGCATCACCATCAGCGGAACTGTGAGCAAGGACGCATGGGAGGACTGGTCAGACATAACGCTGAAGGTACAGGTCGGAACTGGAATAGTGACCGTGCCGATAGGTGCTGGAGGCAGCTACGACTACAGCCTAGAGCTCGCAGAGGGTCCGAACACGATCGTCGTACAGGCAACCGATGATGTAGGTAACGCGAGCGCTACAGCACACGCGGTGGTCGAACGAACGGTTACTCCATGGATGACCTACGCGATTATTCTAGTGATAGTCGCGCTGCTAATGGCTGTGATTGCAATATTCCGGAAGTAGTAAGGGGAAAACGCCAATCAATCCCCTTACTTTTTTAATTTTTATTTTGAAGATGAGGGCGCTGAGGTGCTGGAGCGGCGAAGGATGTCTATAGTTATCTAAATAGAGGTGGGAAAGGTGAAACATAGGGCCAAAGACAAAAAAATCATCACCGAAGTCATCAGACCATAAAGGGGTAAAAACGATGTTAATTTCGATTTTGTCTGCAGAAGTGGCGGTTTGTTTGGTAGCAGGGGTTTTATTCGGTGTGAAAGATGTACCATTCAGTACCGTTGCTGTTTTTGCGTTGATCTTTTTCTTTGCTTCACTCGTGTTAATTAACTCGGTGATTGGTGTCTATGATTTCCAATTTCTACTCTTTGCTTCTGGGCTTGGGGCCGAATATTTTGTGTTGGGGTGGTTGTGGACAGAACACGATTGTAATTAACTCGTTAAGTCGCCGACCTCGCATGCGGTTTTGAGAAAGCCGAACGAAAAACTTGTATCAGAGCTGAAAAAGGGCCCCTGAAATAGCTATTTCACTATTTGGTGAAAAACTTATATATTAATAAAATTCAAAAGTGAAACTGTGAAAAACATGAAAACCGAGCGAATTTACCGAGAACTCCTGCTGTGCAGCCTCTCCGATGTGTCGAGCGTCAAACAGAAGGAGCTGGTTGGGCGCTGCCAGGTTTCCCTCGGTTTGGTGAACAAGACAGTGAAGAAACTGGAGGCAGCCCGGGCGGTCGAGGCTACGAGGCAAGGAGTTCGAATCCTCTCCCCCCCGCGGGTCCTGAACCTATGGGCTACCGAGCGAAGGCTCCCCCGCGATATCATCCACACTTTCCGCCTCGATCCTCTGGAAGAAGTTGAGCGAAAGCTGCCGCGCACCTCAATCCTCACGGCCTTTTCCGCGTGGTATGCGCTGACCGGGAAGCGCCCCGCCGAGTACTCCCGCCTGTACTTCTACATCGAAGACAAGAAGGAGTTCGAGCGCTGGTTCAGGTTCCGGGAGGCCAAGTCCCGGAGGACGAATCCGAACGTGTTCGTATTGTGCACCGACGACTCCCACCTGCTTCTAACCTCGAAGCGCGGCATCGCCCCCGTCCCTCAGATCTACGTGGACATCTACGCGATTGGCGGCCCGGAGGCTGCCCCCTATCTGCGAGACATAGTCCAGACTCACCCGGAGCTGAGCCCATGGTAGAACTCTGGCGGGAGGAAGCGATCGAACATTCTTGGGAGGTTCTCCAGCGGTTGCACGGGTTCACCGACTTCGTGACCATAGGTGGCTGGGGCGTGTACCTCTGGGCTCGCAAGCTCAAGAGCCGCGACATCGACATCTACATCGACCAAGACAACTTCTACAGGCTGCAGGCTGGGGTGCTCAAAGAAGGGTTCACCATCAAGCGCAACCCAAGGCTGAAAATATTCGAGGTGCTAATCGAGGGCGTCGAGGTCGACATATACACCCCTTTCATGTGCAACCTCGCCGTTCCCTGTCTCGATGTCTTCCGTGAGGGTTTGGTATCAAACGTCGAGGGTTTCAAGGTCGCCGTGCCCGAGGTCCTGCTCCTCCTGAAGGCTCAAGCGACGAAGGAGCGGTGGGGGTCGGAAAAGGGGATGAAGGACCGCGCCGACATCATCTCTCTGCTGGCGTTCGTGGACCTGAAATCAGGCCTCTTAAAAAAGCTTCTCAAAAAATACGATCCAAGAAAATCGCTTTGGAAAACCGTCAAGAGGACGCTACGGGAAAGCAGGGCTGAATACAAAACTCTTGGGTTGAGCTACGAGAAAGACGGCGTCAAGTTAAGGAAACTCCTCGAGAAAAAACTCGCTATTTAGACCACTCACGCTGGTCCGGTAGAGTTTGGTTTCTTTTTGTCGAGTTTTTCGGCGGGTTTAGCACAATTAAATTTGGTCTTGATTACCAAAAATGAGATTTCTTCCCACGTCAATCGTCGATGGTGGTATTAACGTTCAACGTAGTAATCGGGGGTATTTAAAGCTTTTTCTTCAAAGTTGGGGGATTTTTAAGGCTCGAAACGCTTAAATAGGGGCTCGTAAAGAGTTCAGCCGTATAAAAAGGAGATGAATAAGTGAAAGACAAACTAGCATTAGTGATTGCAGCCTTAATGATAACTTCGATGGCATTTGCAATATCGACAACCACCGTTAGTGCAACGCATACTCGGACGGCGAGCATCGATGATAACACCGTTAAGGGCGACACCCCGATGGTACGCATCATAACGATTGCGAACGCAGGGCCCGACGCAATTAACAGGGTCGAAATAATTGTGATTTCTGACTGGGGGATTGCTCCTACGATAAAGATACCCAAGGACAACGAGGTGCGCTTGGGGGACATGGTAGCTACGGGTCCTGACAACAACGTGGTGACGCTACCCGCCGAGACGCTCGTAGAGCTACCCGCTAGCACATTATCTGCACCTGAGAACACCCTAGTGATAATCGTGGATGGCACGATGATCCGCTGGCAACCCGTGGGGGTGAACGTGGATGCGGAGCTTCTGGAGAACCTTGAGGCCAAGATACAAGACACCACTGGGATTTCCATTACACTTTCGGCGGCTGAAAACTTCGAGCTGGCAGAGGACATCGAAGAAAAAATATTTGATACCACCGGTGTGTTAGTCAAGCTTGTGGATGACACACTAGTGATACGCGGTGAAGGAAATGTGGTCAGGTTGCCGGAGGACACCTTGGTCCAGCTGGTCACCGGAACTACATTTACGCTGGGCACTGATAACAATATCACAACCACGGACGAAGTGGACATATCCGGTTCCATTGACATCGTTAACCCACCAGATAACTACGGCGACAATTTCGTGGCAACAAAGGGGGCGACGACCAACACCATATACAAGGTCGAGCCCGGGGACGAGAACATCATGGTATGGACAGGAGGTACTGTGGTTCTCCCGCCAGAAGCGAAGCTCGAAGTAACAGGCACTCCAACAGCAACTCTGTTCGACAACACAGAGGTCATCCGGGGGGCAAACGAGAACGTGACTATGGAAGCCGCAACCGCAGACGCAGCGGAGAACCAGCCGAAGAACTGGGATCAGGCGTCCGGCAGCAGCACCCTCCCACCAGGCGAAAACGCGGTATGGGCAGGGATCGGTGAAAACCAGATCGCAAGTGGCGCTTCGCTCGACTTCCCGTTTGCGATAACGACACCCGAAAGCGGAGACTACACGATATACGTAAAGACGAAGGATACCAAGGGAGTAATCGTTCAGACGGAAATCACCCTGACGACCGACAACACTCCACCAACCGTAGAAATAACTGTGTCTCCCGAGTGGGTCAAGGCCAACACGGAAGTTACCATCACCGTGACCGCGGATGAGCCTCTTGCGAAGCTCGATAACGTGATGGTGGCCGAGAACGCGGCGACAGAAAACACTCAGGTAACGATGACCCCGAACGCGGACAAGACAATCTGGACGGGTACCTACACGACCGAGAACGAGGATTACGAGAATGATGGCACAGCGATGATTTACGTCATAGGCGAGCAGTATGAGGACTTGATCGGCAACAAGGGTACAGTCGATAACACGGAGACGTTCACCGTGGATAGATTGGCACCAACCACGCCAGACATTGGGGTTATCACTGGGTTCCCAGATTCACCGACGACGACTGCCACATGGTTCATCGAAAATGAGGCTATGGATAACCTCCTAGGAAACCCCGTGCCCCTGGAGGGAGGGACGGTCAAGATTCGCGTCGGCACTACAGTGTACGATGTGACCCCCTCTACATCGGGCTACTACAGCAAGTCCATAACCTTGACTGAGGGAACTCAAGAGGTAGGCATCCAGTACATCGACCGAGCGGGCAACGTGGGCGAGGAGAACGCCGAGAACATTACATTAGATAAGACGGCCCCATCCATCGCGTGGGGCACGATCGCGGGCAAGGCATTGGTGGACGGCGTAGAAATCAACGACAATGCACCGAAAATAACGCTCACGATTAGTGACGCTGGCCTCGGTGTGGATAACAGCGACTTCGGCAAGTTAGGCGATAATATGGGTTACAATGTGCAGCTCCAAAACGAGAACAATGATCCAATCGAGAACCTAGTCAATGTTCTAGCACACGATAACAACGTCCTAGCGTTCGAGAACACTATCTCCGCGCAGGCCGACAGTACGTACTACATCTATGTGGTGGCTGGCGACAATCAGCTGATGGACAATGACCTCGTTAAATTCGTGGTCGACACAGAAGTGCCTGATCCACCAGTGATCAACGCTGCGTACACGATCGTGAGCACCATGGACACTCCAGTGGTAGTCAAGGACGCCTCGCGCACCATTGCCGGTACTGCAGAGGCAGGAGCGACGATCACGGTCTATGGAACTGTCGATACTACTGAGACGGTCTTGGCCACTACCACCGCTGAATCGCAATGGACCGTGACCTTCACGCTGACTGCTGGATCGAATACCAAGATCGAGATATCAGCGACCGACGTGGCTGGCAACGAGGGCTCCAGAACGCTCTATGGATGGATGTTGGCGGACGCGAGCGCCCCGACAGTGACGTTGGCCGAGTTACCAGAGACTACGGACAAGACCAGCATCACCATCAGCGGAACAGTGAGCAAGGATGCATGGGAGGACTGGTCAGACATAACGCTGACGGTACAGGTCGGAGTTGGAAGAGTGACCGTTCCGATAGGTGCTGGAGGCAGCTACAACTACAGTCTGGCGCTCTCAGAGGGCCCGAACACGATCGTCGTACAGGCAACAGATGAAATCGGCAACGCGAGCGTTACAGCACACGCGGTGGTCGAACGAACAGTGACTCCATGGTCGATCTACGCGATTATCTTGGTGATAGTCGCGCTGATACTGGCTGCGATTGCGATATTCGGGGGACCGAGAATTTGGAAGCGGTAAGGGGAAAACGCCAATCAATCCCCTTACTTTTTTGAATTTTTCTTGTTTTTATTTTCCGTACGAGTCTTCGCCGTAAAGCTTATTAGTCAAAAATGACTTAAATTAGTCAAAAGTGACTTGTGGTAAAAATGCGTTTCACAAAATATCTCGAGGATATTCTAAGCACAAAATCTGACGTTAAAATTTTACGTACATTGCTCAGGTACCCCACCAAGGAGTTCAGCGAGAACGAGCTGGCGAGGGTATCCAGAGTCGGGCAGAAAACCGTCAATCGGGCGATGCCAAAATACGTTAGTTATGGTATTGTCGGTGTGCGAACGATTGGGAGGGCAAATGTTTACACCTTGAACTCGAGGCACTACGTGGCAGAACAGCTCAAATCATTTTTTCAAGCTGAAGAGGGGGCCAAGTTGGAGTTGAAGCGCATGCTGAGAGAAGCTTTCCGCAGGGATGAAGCGGTGATCTCGCTCTTGATTTTTGGCAGCATGGCAAAGGGGCGGGAGGAACCAACCTCCGACATCGATGTTTTCATCCTCACCCGAGATAAAAGGGGGGCAAAAGAGAAACTGCAGAAAGTGAGGGAAGCGGTGATGAGGAGATTTGGTAACGTGATCACGGAATACATCCTGACGCCCCATGGGTTCGAAGAAAAGCGAGGGAACCCAACGATAAAAGAGATTATGGTCGATGGGGAATTAATCATTGGAAAGCCTTTAGGGGAGGGAGCAGGACGACAATAAGGACCAAATCTGTTTTGAAGGGTTCATACAAGGTTTTCCTCAAAAAATCCGAAGAGTTCCTAGATGCCGCGAAATACTCGCTTTCTAAAGGAAATGTAGACGCGGCGGCAGGATGTGCGGCCCATTCTACGATAAGTGCTCTCGATGCTTTAACAGCGTTTTATCTGCAGCGGAGGCACGCGGGCGAGAGACATGAAGACGCGGCACATCTTCTCAAGGAAAAAGGAATAACGGAGTTGGAGGGCAGGGAGAAAGCGGCGAACCAGTTCAGGAGCGTCGTTGGGAGCAAGGGCTTGGCGGAATACGAACAAAGGGGAATCTTTAGAGGAGAGGCGGAAGACTCCGTGAAAGTTGCGGATCGATTTCTGAATTGGGTTAAGAAAAACTTGCCATGAGAAAATTCAGGGGCTGGTTGCGATTGCGATATTCCGGAGGTAGTAAAGGGAAAACGCCAATCAATCCCCTTACTTTTTTGATTTTTCCTGTTTTGTTTCTTTTAAACGAATTTCTGCCGATCTCAACTCTTGTGACTAAATGTTTAGACAATAAAGTTTAAATAATTAGACAAATGTATATCTAATTGACACTTATGGTTCAATCGCTTGAACTCATTTTCGGAAATCGAATTTGCTGGCGAGTTCTTAAGTTTTTCTTGGACAATCCAAGCGGGGAATTTTACGAGCGCGAGATCCAGCGAAAAATTGTGGTGGCGAGGGCGAGCGCTTGCAAATGGTTGCATACGCTGGAGCAACTTGG